>CAYQTW010000093.1:0-9897 GCA_964420485.1 uncultured Anaerolineales bacterium | reverse complement strand
GGTGTTACTCATGGATTTTCGCAAAGAAGCGGACGTGATAGCAGAGATAAAGTGCCTTCAGGCTAGTGTTCCTGGCTTGTGTTTCCACGGTACTCACCAAGCCGTAAGCACAGGCCCTCTCGTCCCTGGCTGTGAGATATGCACGCGTATGGCGCACATGTCCTTTCAGATCGGCTTCCGCTGCAATGCCGATTGCCCCTTTTGTTTTCTCCACAGTTATCGAGCAGACACGCCCGACGAGGACGAAAAGTACAACCGGCAAGCCCTTTTGAAAAAATTCCACCGGCGTAAAGACGAACTGGAAGGTGTCTCTTTGACCGGAGGGGAGCCTCTGTTATACCTCCATGAATTAGAGGTAAGCGTATCTGAAATGCGGAGGGCCAAGCCCGGATTGCACTTTTGGGTGTACACCAACGGCATCCTCGCCGACGATGAGCACCTCGGCGTTCTCCAGGATCTCGGAATCGGAGAACTTCGGTTCAATCTCGCGGCGGTGAACTATGACGAAAAGATACTGGAGAACCTCGAACGGGCCAGAGAGATGTTCGAGTACGTCGTTGTAGAGATACCGTCGTATCCGAAGCAGAAGGATAGACTGATGGGGTGCCTCGGAGAACTGAACCGTATAGGGATAGATCAGTTGAATCTGCAAGAACTGTTAGTGACAGATGCTAACGTGCATCGTCTTGAGGGAGAAGGATATCAATCGGGCTTGCTATTTGCCAAAAGGTTTTTTCTCTACGGCAGCAGAAGAATGACATACGAGGTGATGCAGCACTGCGTTGATAAGAGATATTCGTTTACTGTCAACGATTGTTCAGCAAGTAGGTTCGGCACAAGGTAATGAGTGGGCTCTTAAATGACAAGTATGTATCTTCTCAATAGGTAGGGGCGAACCCTTGCGGTCGCCCTTGTGGGCAAGAGCAAGTCCTGCCCCTACCCCAGGATATTGAGAAGATACCGGTTGCGGCCGGTGAAAACAAGTTCAATCCGGGTCTCTTGCTTTGCAGGCGACAACCCTCTCTGCAACCAGTTGCCCTCTGCCGGAGTAGGTGCTATAATGAAGACAGTGCGCCATCAGACAGGGAGGAAAAAAAGTGAAAAGCCAACACCTTTTGTCCGCGTTTGCTCTGGGCCTGGGGCTGACCATCGTGTTGCTGTTGCTCCTAACCCGCCCCACCCCCGTCGCCCGCGCAGACCCAGGCATCTACTATGTGCGAGAGGGAGCGTCCGGCGACTGCCTCTCCGTCACCACCCCTTGCAGCAACGTCCAATACGCTATCAACCTGGCTGCCGCCAGCGACGAGGTTTGGGTCGCCACCGGCGTCTACACCGAGAACCTGGTCGTCACCCACGGTCTGTCATTGCGCGGTGGGTGGAACGTCTCCTTCACTGTCCAGGCCCCCGTCACCTATCCGACCACGATTGACGGCCGCGGCGCCCACGTCATCTCGGCGACGGTCGAGAGCGGTTCTGCCTCCATCGAGGGGTTCACGATCAGAAATGGCCGTGATGGTGTCCACGTCTGCTCAGGTGTCTTTACCCTGACTCACAACCTCGTGTATTCGATGGCCGTGCAGGGCATTGAGGTCACGACCGGCACGCTCTGGATCGAAGGTAACACCATCAGCGACACAGACGAAGAAGGCATCAGGATCAGCGGTGGCACTGCCGTGATCTCCGCCAACCTGGTCTACGATACTGGCAGGGACGGCATCCACACCGGCGACTTGAGCGCCAACGTGGAGATTCGCGGCAACACCGTCTACAGCACTGCGCGTGATGGTATTGATGGCCGCGGGCATAAGGTCATCATCACATCGAATACCATCTACGGCACCGGCAGGGACGGCGTTCACGTCGAGGACGCCGGCACCGCGCACGTCCGACGTAACATCGTATACAGCACCACCGAGCACGGTATCTATGCCCGCGACGGCGTTTCTCTCACCACCATTGCCGACAACACGGTGCACGCCACCGGCAAAGATGGTATCCACACACACCAATCCAGCGTCAACGTCGAAATCCAGAGCAATACCGTCTACAACACCGGCGACGACGGCGTTGACGCACGCGGAGCAAGGGTCACGGTCGCCAACAACATCATCAGCGCGTGCAGCGACAACGGCATCAAAGCAGAAGAGGCCGATTATATCTTTATCAACGCCAATCAGGTCTACGGGGACGGCGACGCGGGCATAGACCTGGACGATACCGGCACCTTTACTGTCACCAACAACGTCGTGGCTGGCTCTGGCGTAGCCAGTGTGCTGATCCAGACCGCCGCCGGCCCCCACAACTATCTCTACCACAACACGCTCGTTGGCAGCGCGGTGAGGCAACAGGGCGATGGCATCAGCGTCACGGTACCTGGCGTCACGATCACCCTCGTCAACAATATTGTCGTCAGCCACAACGTGGGCATCACGGCGACGCCGGGGGCCACGCTAATCGTGAGCTACACGCTGTTGTGGGGTAACGGCAGTGATCCAATCAGCGGCACGGGCGTGCTTACTACCTCACCCCTGTTCGCGGCTCCCGCGCAGCAGGACTATCACCTCTTGCCCGGCTCGCCCGCCGTTGACGCCGGGATTGACGTTGGTGTGACCGGCGATGTGGACGGCGACCATCGCCCCATCGGCGCCTTCCCCGACGTCGGCGCCGACGAAGTTCGGTTCAGGGTCTTTCTCCCGCTTGTGCTGCGTGATTGTTGACCTGACGCTTCAGTCCACCACCTCAATGGTGATACGATTCCCTGCCACTTGGTTCCCCTCTGCATCCACCCCCACCGCCGTAAATACGTGTCTCCCGGCCGTCATCGGCCATAATGCCTGGTAGGGTAGCTGCGTCAGCGCCGCCAGCGGACGCCCGTCCACCAGCAACGTCACCTGGCGCAGCGTGACGCCGTCGGCGGGGCGGGCGACCACGAGAATCTGCTGCACTGCCGGCGGAATCTCCGATGATAAGCGGTAGTGGCTGCCCTGATCGGGACTGGTCAAAATTAGGGACGAGGGACGAGGGACTTGGGGGGAGGGAACGAGGAGCTTGTTTCCCGTTTCCTGACCGGGGCATAACGGGGAATACGTTTCCGGCGGCTGGGGAATGTTCTGCGACCGAGCCCACTCCTGCGCTTGGGCGGGGTAGAGGGTATATCGCTTTTGGGTGGTGAATTGGGGCGGACAATCTGGGCCGGCCAACAAGCCATTGCGCGTGTCGAGGGTATATAGCCAGTGCCAGTCATCGGGTTGCGTGGGCTGGGTACCCTCGATGAAAAGTTCGGTGATGGTGCGCGGACAATGCACCGGCCGCTTTCCTGATCCCCAGTCCCCAGTCCCTGGTCCCCAATTCCCAACCGGTAGCCCGCTATCGGCGCAAACCTCCATCCGCACCATTCCCTCCGGTTCCACGAACTCGAGCGTAGGCTGGCCTTTGAGCAGCGTCTCCATCACGTCGTGCCAGATAGGGGCAGCGCCCACCGCGCCGCTCACGTAATGTGTAGGTTCATTGTCGGCATTGCCGGCCCACACACCGGTCACCAGGTCGGGGGTATAGCCCACCGTCCAGTTGTCGCGCCAGTCGGTGGTGGTGCCGGTCTTGGCGGCGGCCGGGCGGGACAGGTGCAGCGCGCTGCCCTCGCCAAAAGCGGGGGCACGGGCCAGGTTGTCGCTTAGAATGTCGGTGACGAGATAGGCCACGCGCTCGTCCAGCACGCGCTCACCCGGCGCGGATTCCCAGGCTTTCAGCACGCGCCCGCGACTGTCCTCCACGCGGGTGATGGTCACTGGCTCCACGCGATAGCCGCCGTTGGCAAAGGCCGCGTAGGCGGCCGTCAGTTCCAGCAGGCGCACCTCGCCGCCGCCAAGTGTCAGTGCCAGGCCAAAGCGGTCCACATCGTCAAAGGTCGTGATGCCCATCGCGCGGGCCAGGTTCGTCATCTGCTCGATGCCCACATAGTCCAGCACTTTAACAGCGACCAGGTTGTAACTGGAAGCCAGTGCCTCTCGGAGTAGCACCGGCCCCCGCCACTGATAGTCGTAATTTTGTGGGACGTAGGGCTCTCCCTCGCGGGTGATAAAGGCGGTGCGCACGTCCACCATCATCGTGGCCGCTGTCAACGGAGTTAACGGAGTCAACGGATTGAGATTGGGGTGGGTAGGATCGAAGGCGGCAGCGTAGGTGATAGGCTTGATGGAGGAGCCGGGTTGGCGCGTGGCGACGGTAGCGTTGACTGCTCCGTCAATGCGCGGGTCAAAATAGTCAGGGCTGCCGACCATAGCCAGCACATGGCCAGTGTGGGGAACCATCACCACGACGGCCGCGTTGCGCACGTTGCGGGGCAGTTGGCCCGCGCGGGTGTCGGCCAGTTGTTCCAGCCGGTAGCGGACGAAACGCAACGCTGTGTCTTGCGCGTCCAAGTCCAGCGTGGTGTAGACCTGCAAGCCCTGGGTATAGATCGATTCCAGGCCAAATTCCTGCTCCAGTTGGCCGTACACGTACATCACAAAATGGGGCGCCTCGATAGGAAAGGGAACTGAGGCAAAACCGATCTCTTCGCCGGTCGCCAGATTGGCCTCTTGCTGGGAGATGTAGCCGTGTTTGGTCATCAAGTCCAACACCACGCTCTGGCGGTCCTGGGCGGCCTGGGGATTCTCCAGCGGGTTGTAGTGGGCCGGCGACTGCGGCAGGCCGGCTAAAAGAGCGCACTCGGCCAGATCGAGTTCGGCGGCGCTCTTGGCAAAGTAAGTACGGGCGGCCGCCTCGATGCCGTAGGCCAGATTGCCGTAGTAACTCTCGTTCAGGTAGAGCGTCAGGATTTCGTCTTTGCTGTAGGTCCGCGCCAGACGCCAGGCCAGGATAGCCTCACGCAGTTTGCGCTCCAGGCTGATCTCGGCCCGCTCCTCCGGTGACAGGAGCAGGTTGCGGGCCAGTTGCTGGGTGATGGTACTGCCGCCCGACAGGATCTCGCCGCCGCGCATATTCGTCCACAGCGCGCGGACGATGGCCCAGGTGTCCACGCCGGGGTTGCTATAGAAACTGGCGTCTTCGGTGGCGATGGTGGCGTTGATGCAAGCCTGGGGAATCTCGTCCAGAGAAACAGGGGTATGCGCGCCGGTGTGCGGGTCGAGGATTTCGTACAGCAGCCGCCCGTGCCGGTCATAGATGCGCGTGGACGGGGCGACTGCGTGCTCATACAGACGGTCGGGGGAGGGGAGGTCTACCATCAGCCAGCGCGTCACCCCGATGGCAGTCGCCGTCAGCAGAACAATGACGCCCAATGGCCAGAAGCGTCTCGACACTCGGGATACCATCACGCATTACGTATTATTCACGGCACATAGTCTCTCAAAATAGAGCCGCCGATGAACTCGCGCAAGATCGAGTTATCCGGGATCAGGTCGGGAACGCAGGGCTGGAACCACTTTAGGAAGGTCAGCAGCCGCTTGGCCTCCACGCGCCGGGGGCTGGAATGCTCGACCTGGAGTAGCAGCGGCTCGGCCAGTGGCTTGAGCGCCGCCAGTTCGTAGACCAGCGCCGAGTTGAACATCACATCGGCGTGCTCCTGGTAGGGAAAAATGTGCCGCTTCTCCCCGCGCCGCACGCTCTCCCAGCGGTTCAGCGTCTCTTCGGCCGTGTAGCCCCGGTAAATCGCGTCGCGCACGATGCGGCGCACCAGCCGAGTATTTGTCGTCGGCACCCGATTGTGGCGGTCAATGTTGAGTTGTGTCAGCGCCGAGACAAAGATGCGGAAGGTGCGCTCGCGTGGCACTGCCGCTGCCAGCCGGGGGTTCATCCCGTGAATACCCTCGACGATGATGATGTAGTCGGGGCTCAGTTGGACGGTCTCGCCTTCCTCTCGCCGGCCGGTGTTAAAGTTAAAGTGTGGAACTTGGACTTTTTCACCGCGCATGAGAGCCAGGAGGTGCTGGTTGAAAAGCGACACATCAAGTGCCTCCAGTACCTCAAAGTCATAGTTGCCGGACTCGTCCCGGGGTGTTTTCTCCCGATCCACAAAGTAATTATCCAACGCCAGGGGAAAGGGGTGGATGCCGTGAGCCAGTAATTGGACAGAGAGGCGTTTGGAGAAGGTGGTCTTGCCGGAAGCGGAGGGGCCGGCGATGAGTACCAGCCGTACCTCACTATGATAACGGGTAATCAGGTCAGCAATTTGAGCAATGCGCTGCTCGTGCAATGCCTCCGAGACGAGAATGATCTCGCGGATACGACCACTGGTGATGGCCTCGTTCAGCCCGCTCACCGAATCCACACCAAGCAGCCGCAGCCATTCGCCATACTCGCGAAAGATAGCCATCAGTTGGGGGTAGTCACGCACAGGGAGCAGTTCCGTCGGGCGGTGGCGGCGCGGATATTGGATCACAAATCCCGGGGGCCACGAGTGGAGGGCAAAGTAGCGCAGATAGCCAGTCGAGGGCACCATGTAACCGTGGAAGTAGTCACGTAAGCCACGCAGGGTATAGAGCGTGAGGTAATCCTTCCGACGGTGCGCCAGGAGTTTGACCTTTTCCTCCTCGCCACGCGCGTGAAACATCTGGATGGCCTCGTCGAGCGGCACGCGCTCCCGCGTAATGGGAGCATCCTCGACGACGATCTCGCGCATGCGGGCCTCGATCTGCGCCAGTTCTTCTGCACTGAATGGCTCGCGTCCCTGCACCCGGCAGAAAAAACCGCCAAAGGGCAGAGTGTAGTCTACGAAAATCTGGGCCTCTGGGAACAATTCGCGCACGATGGTCATTAGCAGGAAGGAGAGAGAGCGCCGGTAGATGCGCACACCGTCGGAGTCAGAGAGAAAGATGGGGGTGGCCCTGGCGTCGGATTGTACCCGGTAAGTCAATTCGCGTAGTTCGCCATTGACCAGCGCAGCGATGAAGGGCACCGAGCTGCCGTCCAGTGCCACTTTGATGTACTGCTCCAGCACTGTTCCAATAGGGGCCTCGAAGGTGCGACCGTCGGGAAAACGCACCTGGGCCGTCTCGCGGGGCTTGGCGCTCCATACAGACAAAGTGTGCTTGTTTTTCATCGCCCGGCTAGAACGGCAACACCAGTCGCCCGGTCATTACCAATGCCATGCAGCCGCACAGCGCCACGTTCAAAAAGAGCAAAATAGCCAATACCAATCTTTGCCTCGGTTCCAGGCCCAGCAAGAGCCGGGTGGGTGTTTCCTCCTCATCCTCGAATTCTTCGCCTGTCTGGATCATTTGTTCCCGCAGTTCTTCTACCATGCGTCACCTCCTTCATCACATTCCAGTACGCCTGTATAAGATACCGCCAAACGCCGTAAAAGTCAAACAGCGTAGGGGCGCGGTCACCGCGCCCCTACAACTAAAGCCCCGGAGCTTGGCATCACCGGGGCTGGAGAGGTATCTTGCTGATTTGCGCTTAAATGTATGCTTCTACTACGGCCTCGCTATCTCCCACGTCAAGCCCGACGACGTTTGCGGCCTGAGGCCCCTTGGGGCTATCTTCTATCGTGAACTCTACCCGCTGGCCTTGACTCAAGTTCCGGTAGCCATCACCTTGTATGGCGGAGTAGTGAACAAAGACATCCTCCTCCTGCCCATCGGGGCGGACGAATCCGTACCCTTTTACACGACTGAACCACTGGACGGTACCCATGACGCGACCATTATCCTCCATGATTTTCGTTCCTCCTTGCTTGCTATGTGATACACTTTTGGCTCCGGGCAGCCGAAGCCACAACAACGGGCGGGAAGATACCACACTTTTGGCAAGTTGTCAAGCCCCGACGAAACGTAAACAAGATGGAGGCACGTCGCCCCGCACCGCGTATAGAAAGTGCAAGCCGTCAAGGATGCGCACGCCCTAGTACTCTGCGCCCAGGGTGTACAAGTGGGGCTGGACGCCGGGTGCGCTTCTGCAACCGGCTCGACACAGGCCACACAGCCACCGCTTCAATGGACATCTCTCACCTCCAGGGATATTTTACCACGCCGGGCAGCAGAGGGTGTCAAAACTGGATGCTGATGGCTAACCGCCGTGCTCGCGCCAGTGGGCGACGAGGCGATTGATGCGGATACGCTGGGCGCGCAGCCAGCGGCGGGGGCCCAGTATCCGCCGGCCCATCGCGGGGTCGGCGTCGGGCCGGCGGGTGAGCGTGCCATCTTGCACTAATTGGTCAAAGAAAGCCAGGAAGCGACGCTCCAGTTCCTCGTCCTCATAGTCGAACTCGTCACCGCGCTCGTAGGCCTCCCGGGCCAGTTGCTCGATGAAATCGGAGGTGCGCTCGATGAGCGTCTCCACCGGCTCCAAGACAATGCCCCAGGCGTAGATGGGGTCGAGCGGCATGGAGCCGAATTCTGTGGGGCTAGGGGAATGGGCTTCTTTTTCCATAAGCAGTCTTCTTACCACCCACTGGCCGCGAACGCTGCCCTCAGTAGCGCCCCCCGCTCCTCGGGCGTCATCGGGCGCGGGCGGGAATAGTCCTCCAATATCGCCGTCAATAGTTCGGTGCTGATGTGCCGCCCATCGTAAAAGACGTGCCGGTCCAGGAACTCTTGCCGCGTCTCCAGCGACCACATTTGGTCGAAGAAGAGATTGCCCAGACCGTAGTGGATGAAGGCTCCATCTACAAAGTCAAAGCCCTGCGGCTGGTGGGCCTGGCTGCCGCTGACGATGACGGCGCCTGCCTCGGCCAGGGCGCGAAAGTCGGCCCGCTGTTGAGGAGTGGGCTCGTACTGGTCAAATTCCCAATACTGAAAGGTAGCAATGGGGATGATACCCTGCTCACGCAGTTGGCGGATCTGGGCGTAGAGCAGGTCATAGTCGCAAGGGGCCGCGCCGGGACGGTCGGCGGTGGCCCAATCGGAGGGCGGCCCGGCCGGGTTGCAGCCGACGAAGCCAAAGGTATGTACGCCGTGGGTGACTGTCAGTGGTGCTTGCGCCTGCGCCAGGTCCCATCCCCCGCCAAAGTAGGAGATACCACGCTCGTCGTACATCGTCAGCGAGAGTTTCATCGCCTCCACCCCCCAGTCGAGCAGGTGGTTGCCGGTCAGTTCGACCGTGTCCACGTCTATGTATTCTAGTAACTCGATGAAACTGGGGTCGGAACAAAAGACCATGGTGTAATAGTCAGACGGAGGCGGGCAGTTCTCGGCGAAGGAGACCTCGCTGCTGATGTGGGTGATGTCGGCTTCGATCAGCCAGTCGCGGATGTCCTCGGCGGGGTAGGTCACGCCGTTCCGATCCATCCTCATGGCAGTGGCCCGGCAGAGAGCAGTTACTCCGGTCATCACCAACACCGTCATCTTTTCCGGGTCGCGGTTGGTGAGGGAGGCGACCGTCACCTCTTGGAGTTTGGCGACGCCGCGCTCCAAGCCGGCAAGACCGGCGCGCACGACCAGAGGCCAGGTTCCCGTGTCCATCTCCTTGTCGAGCAGCGACACCCTGTCCATGTGCAGCACTTTACAACGCGGCTCTAGTTGGTCGAAGGGGACGATGGCCCAAGACGGGTGGGTATCCCAGGCGCGTTGCGCGATCTGGTCGGAGGGGACGACCTCGACCGCGCCAGGGGCCGGATCGCCCAGAATCACTGACAATGCTCGTAGCGTGTCATCCGTCACCAGCAATGGCCGGCCAGCGAATGGGCCACTGGGATTGCCGCTCCAACTGCCGGCGACGTCGGCCCAGGCCACCTCGTCGGTCAGCGTGGGAAAGGGGGCCACGACTGCGTAAACCCACTCGACGAGCGGAGTCACGTCGGGGCCTAGACTGAGTGTCACTTGCACATCGGCGGTCTCGGCGGCGGAGGCAGGGGCAAAGAGGTCGGGATGGGCGGTGAGCGTAGAGTTCAGTGCGTCGGTGATGGGTGCGGGCAATCCCTCGGGGATAAAGACTGTCACCGGCCAAGCGGGAGTGGAA
>CAYQTW010000092.1:0-9924 GCA_964420485.1 uncultured Anaerolineales bacterium | reverse complement strand
GGGTTCCATTTGGCGACCTGGCCGTTGCCACAACTCTGGGGCAGACGGTAGGTCGTGGTCACCGCCAGCGTGACGGCGCCGGTCTCGCCGCCGCCGCTCAGGCCCGTCCCGGCGTAGACGGCAGTGATGTCGCCGCTGCCGCTTACGCTCCCCGATATGACCCCCGACTCGTCCACCGAGAACACGACGGTGTCGGCGCCGTTGAGGATGCGGAACTGCGAAGCGGAGTTGCCATCGTCATCCAGGTGCACGTCCACGTTGTCGTTGCTGTGGAATTCCAGGTCGCTGTCGCCGGACTCATTGGCGTGGATGGTGCCGGTGCCGCTCAGTTGCAGGTCACCTGCTCCACCGGTGGCATACACGCCGTAGCCGCTGTCGCTGGCGCCGGCCACGCCGTAGGCGCTGCTGCTGAAGCCATACGCGCCGTAGCCACTGCTGCTGGTGCCGTACACGCCGTGGGCGCTGCTGCTAGAGCCGAACACGCCGTAGTTGCTGGTGCTACGACCGACCACACCGTAGCCACTGGCAGCCTCGCCCCGGACGCCGGCTTCCTCGTTAGGATAGCCCGATGCCGCAGAGCCAGAGACGCCAAAGATAGCAGTGCGTCCGGCCGAGGTATCACTGTTGTGAACATTGAGCACCGCGTCTCCCAGGATAGTCCCCGTCGCGGAGCCATCCACCCTGGCCCCTGGCCGCAGGCCGTGGGCATAGGGTGCGGCGGTGAGCGGTACGCGCGGACTGAGGGTGGTGGACCCGCTGCCGCAATCCACCGCGATTGCTAACCAGCGGGCGTCGCCGGTAAAGGCACTGCTGCCAAAGTCCAGGTCGCTCACGGTAAAGTAGCCGTCGCTGACCGGCACACTGGGTTTGGTTTGGGTGACGCCTACCTGGCTGCCAACGCTGGCGTCATCGTACAGGGCAAACCGGAACTCGCAGGTATCACTGACGGGGCTGCCGTTCTGAATCAGCCGCCCCTGGTAGGTAAAGCCCGTGCCGAGAGCGGCCTGAGAGCCCAACGGACCTCGAGGCCCCGGCTCCTGTGCCTGGGCCTGGCGGGCCATCACGATGCCGCCGCCCAGGGCCAGTACCAGCCCCAGGCCCAGCAGTACGGTGAACAAAGTATTGCGCGTTGCGTATTGCGTATCGTGTTTCATTTCAGTTCCTCTTAAAGTTGATAGGTACGTGTTTGCCGGGTTGTGCCTGGTGCAGCGGATAGGTAACGGATAAGCGGATGAGGACGCCACGACGGCGCGGCGCTTTCCCATAAGAACGACAGTCGAGATTGATCTGCCGCCGGGCCATCCGTTTATCCGCTCTTTATCCGTTGCGCCTTGACCCCGGCAAACAATTACGTCGGTAGGTTGGTAGATTGGGAGTCGGTAGACCGGGGTACCAGTCTACCAATTTCCCAATCTACCAGTTTCCCAATCCGCTATTGTCCTGCAATCCGTGTTCTAGTGGTTGCGCAGCACCAGCGGCAGGTAGACGTACTTTATACCGATCTCGATAGTGTGACTGTCGTTCTTCGAACCGCCACAGTTGCCAGCACTGACAGTGATCTGGTACTCGCCTGACTGGCTCCAGCGGTAGGTCGCGTTGGCGCTCCCCTGCCCGCTGACCAGA
Organism: uncultured Anaerolineales bacterium; assembly: GCA_964420485.1. Lineage (GTDB taxonomy): Bacteria > Chloroflexota > Anaerolineae > B4-G1 > B4-G1 > CAYQTW01. The sequence continues at coordinate 8,301 of CAYQTW010000092.1, read as the reverse complement.
TTGGTGCTCGACCAGGCATAGTCAATTGGCAGAGTAGCGTTCGACGGCTGCACGGTGGCGGTAAAGACATAGTCGGTATTCTTGTCGCCCGTCGTCGGGCCGCCGATGGTCACACTGGTGATGGCATCGGTGCAGGTCCCCTGTGCGCTGAGCGTGATGGTGTGGTCGTCACTGGCGGAACCACCGCAGTTCGTCGCGGTGACGCTGGCGGTATGACCGCCGATCGTAGTCCACATATAGGTGGCGGTAGCCATGTTCTGGCCGCTGACCAACCCGTCGCTCGACCAGGTGTAGGTGATCGGTGTAGTGGCGTCGGCCGGGTCGGGTGAGGCGGTAAAGTCATAGTTGACGTTGGTGTAGCCCGAATCCTGCCCGGTGATGGAGACGCCGACGATGGGCTCAGTGCAGGCCGGGCTGATATTGACCGACTGGCTGTCGTCAAAGTCCTGACCGCCACAGTTGCGCGCCGTGACCTGGACGTTCTTGCTGCCGGCGCCGGTCCAGCGATAGGAGGCCTGATTGGTCCCCTGGCCGCTGACCAACCCGTCGCTCGACCAGGTGTAGGTGATCGGAGTGGTGGCGTTGCCCGGCTGCGGGCTGGCGTTATAGGTCAGCGTCTGGCCCGTCTCGCCCGACGAGGGGCCACTGACACTCACGCCGGTCAGAGGATGCTCGCAGGCCGGTGGGGCTTCACCGCCGCCGGGCCAAAAGCCGCTGTACAGCGTATAGCCGCCGCCGGTGAGGGCCGGCCCCGGCTCCGGCTGACCGGCGGTGCCCGTCAGCGTGTAGCCGCTGCCGCTGACCGTGCCGCCGCCACCGTCCACCGTCCACCAGGTCAGGTCGTAACCGTCGCCGGTCTGGGCCAGGACGGCGCTCGCCAGCAGCAGGCCCGCCACCAGCACTAGCGCGATGGATAGTAAGTTTCGTATGTTCATCGTATGCCTCCTGGCCTAGTAGGGCTCTGTAAAGGTATATTCGATGACCGCGCCATACCCTAGCACGGCATTATCGGGCAGTCTCCAATAGACATAGTAAGCGTATTGTGAATTGTCTACCGCGGCATAGTCTATGGTGGTATCTTGGCTCGAATCTGGAGTCATTGCACTTCCATTGGTAGCAGTGGTTGCCATTCCAACCTCGTTTCCTGCCAGGTCAATCCGATACAACCCGCAATTCCCATCATAGTCCAATGACCCATCGTTCCAGTAAAAGGTCAGACTGGTCACTATCGCGCCGTGGGGCAGTTGCACCGAGGCGACGTAATAGTCGCTGCTGCCATCGGTGTTCTGGAGTTTATACCCGTCGTTACTAAAGGCGTATCCACCTCCCATTGGATGGAAAGCGGCAGCAGCCACGGCGACGTAGCTGGTCTTGGCGTCCCAGAACAATTCGCCTTCAACATAAGCGTTGCCCTCAGAGTAGATGCCATAGCCATCTGGCGGGCTGGCCTTGCCATGTACACCGTGATTAGAGGCACTGTAACCATAGACACCATAGCCCGTGCCCGAATCGCTCCGGCCGTAAACACCATAAGTGGTGCCGCTGGTACCGGCAGCGTAACCGTACATACCCCAACTGTTCTCACTGCGGCCAAACACACCGACGTCGTTGGTGCTGGTAAAGTAGCCGCCGGCCTCATCTGTAGACTCTCCCCGGACACCAGCGCCAAAAGTGCCTGTGCCCTTGCCATAGACGCCGCCGTAGCCAGTGAAATAGCCGCCGTAACTGCCGTCGGTGGCACTGTTGCTCTCGCCGTAGACACCATAGTTGGTGCCGCTGCCGGCGGTGGCATAGCCGTACACCCCTTTGCCGCTGGTCGAGGCAGTCTCACCCTGCACGCCGGTGTTACCGCCTGTACCGAGTATGCCAGTGTCCTGTGACACGCCATGGAGGCCGTAGCTGGCGAACATGCCCGAGTAGGTGTTCTCCGCTTTCACGACGGACCCCAGCTCGACGCTGCCGTTGATGACTGCTCCCGGCCGCAGGCTGTGAGCGTAGGGAACAGCGCTAAGAGTCACCATCCCACTGAGGGTGGTGTAGGAACCGGAACCGGCCGGGCAGCGCACGAGTATCTCCAACTGCCGTCCCTTGCCGTTAAAGGCGCTGGCGCCAAAGTCAATGCTCGTGGAAAAGTAGCCATCGCTGACCGTCACGGCGCCTCGGTCAACAGGACCCGCTACCAGGCTGGGAGAGGGCCAAGCATCGTCGTACAGATTGAACTGAAAGTCGCATGTGCCGTCTACGGGAGTGCTGTTATCAACCAGCCGCCCCTGGTAGGTGAAAGCAGTGCCCACGGCAGCCTGGATACTCGACGGCCCCTCGGGGCCCGGCCCCTGCGCCTGGGCCCGGCGGGCCATCACGATACCACCACCCAGGGCCAATACCAGCCCCAGGGCCATCAACAGATTGAAAGTGTTGCGTTTCATTTTAGTTTCTCCTTATTTTAGTAGGTTGGTAGATTGGTACATTGGTAGATTGGTAGATTGGGAATCAGTAGACCGGGGTACCAATCTGCCAATTTCCCAATTTACCAGTTTCCCGATTTACAAATGTGCGATTCCATCACCTCCTCTCCTCGGCCCGTCTGACCCCGCGCCTGGGGTCTGCGCCAGCGGGCCGGTGTGCGCTTCGACAAAAGCCAACAAGTCGGCCAGGTGGTAAAAGTAGTGCGTCTCGCCGGTGACAACGTGCTGCACCCAGCCGCGCCACTCGTGAGGCCACGTACCTTCCTCCCACCAGATACGGAGGACGAATGAATTGCTGCGATGCCGCTCCTCGACCACACTCAACCTCAATCTTTACCTCAACCTCCGCCCCAATTGCGCGTGATGTGTATCAGAATGACAAAGTACCGCCGGAATGCCTCCAAGACCACTGCGTTGGAAACCACCGGCTCGCTCTCACAATAATTGGTGGTCTTTAGCGTGAGCGTATGCACCCCGGTCTGGGTAAAAGCCCAGGTCACTGTAAAGGTAGTACTGTTCGCCAGACCCCCGGCCAGCGGCGCGCCTCCGTCGAGGAGAGTGTAGGTGATGGGGAGAATAACGTTGACCGGAGAGATGGTGGCCTGAAAAGCGATCAGCGTGTCGGTAAAGATAGGAGCAGGCGTCATCAGCGCCAGACTGACGTTAGTGATGGTGGCACAGGTTGTCACCTGCACCTGGTGCGTGGCGACTGCCGGCCCGCTGCAACGGTTGGTCGCCGTGACGACGACGTCGTAGGTCCCCGATGCGGTGTAGGTAAAGGACGGCGTGATCGTGTCCATGCCGCTGCCAACGCCCGCCCCGCCAAAGTCCCACTCGTAAGTGATGGGCGCCGTCGCCGCCGGTGGAGTCACAGTCGCGGTAAAGTGCATCGGACGCCCCGGCAAGACCGGCCCGTCGTGACTAAAGTCCACGCCGGCGACAGGGTCGCACTGGCCGGTGGAGACAAAGATGGTGTAGGGCCCCTCCGCGCCGTCGTGCCCGTCCACTACGACGTAATAGTCGCCGGCAGGCAAACCACTGCCGGCGCGGGCAGCGGGCAGGCTGATGCTGTCGTCCCCCCAGGCCACCTGGTCGGTGAATTCGTTGGGCCCGTCGAGGAGGAAGAGGTCCAGGTCCACGGCATAGTTGTCGAGGGCGATATAGACCGGCGCAGGCTGGCTCAACGTAAAGTGGAAAACGTCCTCAGGCCCCGACTCGTTCCGGTTGACCAAGCCGTACCCTTCGGCGTGGTTGGTTGCACCAACGGTGGTGTCGGTGTGGAGAACGTCGAGCGTGAGGCCCACCGCGCCGGAGACATTCAGCATTGGCTGGCCGCTGTTGTAGTAAATCTGGAGGAATTGGTCCCAGCGGGTGAGTTTGCCAAAAGTGGTCTCGTCGTCACTGCCCAGATATTGCGCCAGGTGACCATCGTCAAAGTAGATGGCGACGCCGTGCGCGCCGGGCCAACCGGCCCCGTGCCGTTCGTGGATGACGACAGCGTTCACCCCGTCCATCACCGCCTGCGCCGCCACCTGTACGTCGCTGTAGGTGGACTGGGCCTGGATGCGTTCCGCAAAGTCGTAGAGGTCATAGTGGGGCAGGCCTTCAAAGTTCTGGGTCTGGCTGCGCACGGTACCGTACATGGCGCGGTCGGTGCCCACGTGGTCAATCAGCGCCAGGGCGAACTGGTCAATCGCGTCCAGGAGGCTCTGGAAAGGAACGGGGCGGGTGTTCAGCGCCGACTGGGTCTCGTCATTGCCGTAGGAGACATAGTATGCCTCTACGATGTCGTGGCCCAGTTGGTCGGGACTCTTGAAAGGATCGTCCACCAGCGCCTGCAAGGGAGTCGTGTATTCCCATCCCCCTCCCGGTTCGGTCTCCTCCGAGTGTACCACGACATGGGCAAAGTGGGACATGTCGGTGGCAACCTCGATCATGCCCATCAGACAAGCGTCAAAGCCAATCAGGGCCAGTTTGTCCGCGCCGTCGTATTCCAGGCCAGCCCCGCTCAAGGCGGCCATGATCTCCTGGTCGTCCATATAGTCGTGGCCATCGGTGTCATCGCCGACTATGGCCCTGATGGGCGGAGGTTCCGCGCCCCGCGCCGGCTCCCACCCGCTGCCGTGATCCCACAGTATCAGCGCATAGTTCTCAGCGGGATAGTGCTCCATCGTCCACGAGACGAAATCGCGCAGTGTGTTGCCATCCCCCATGTTGGCCTCGCCGATGTCCTCCACGGCGTTGCCGGGGTCGGGTGTCATCCCTTTGGTGACGTAAAAGCGGCGCGTGCCGGTCCAGTCGCCGTACCTGGTGTCGTAGCCGGGGATGCGGTCGAACTGGACGACGATGTTGACGTCATCGGAAGAGCCGGCGGCCGACATTTCCAGGAAATCGTCCACGCCGTCCGGCTCCAGATTGTTGTCGGCCCCCATGTAGACCATAAAGGTCCAAGCGACAGTGCCACCGGCGCGGGTGCGTAGCACAGCAGTGTCGGTGAAAGAGCCGCTGGTGGCTTGAACCTCGGCGGTGTGGATGGTGTTGGTGAGCGTGCCAGAGGGCACTGCCACCTCGACGACAAAGTCGCTCTGCCCGCAGGCCGAAACGACGAGCGAGTTAGTACCGGTGAGAGGCCAGGTATGGCTGTAGGTGAGAGCGGCGGTGATGGGGGTGAGGGAGCGGTTCAGGAGAGTGAGGGTGTAAGAGGTGCTGGCGCCCGGCTCGGCGCTGCTGCTCAACAGGTCGCGCTCGAACTCTGGCGCGGGGGGCATAGGGCACCCCTGGGTCACGGCCACGTCGTCCAGATACCAGCCCGCCTCGGTTATCATTTCGTCCGAGGTGAGTTTAAAGAGCAGGCGGATAGTTTTTCCGGCCCAGCGGGAGAGATCCGCCTCCTGCCGCTGCCAGCCGGCGCCGGCCCCGCTGACCGGTCCGTAGACGGAGGTGACGTCCGTGCCGTCGTCCACGGCGACAGAGATATAGTCATAGCCCTCCTCGGTCGCGTACCACTGCCACCAACTGAGGAACAGTTCAGAGCCACAGGGCAAGGTGATGGCCGGGGAGACGAGGACGTACTGGGTTTCGGTCACATAGTCCTCCACCAGATTAGTGGCCCAGACGTGACTGCCGCTGTGGGCCGCACCGGGGCCGCCGGTGGGCACGCCCCACTCCCAGGGGTCACTGCCGGTATTGGTATAGCCGCCATAGCCGGCCTCGAAATCCTCAAAGTAGACGGGAGTCTCGTCGCGCAGGATGGTCGTCGTTGAGACGATGACAGTCTCGTAGGCGGCGGGGGCGGTGATCGTAGCCTGGTTGACGATAGCCGCGCCACACTCGAAAGCGGCCGTGACGGAGACGGCAAAGGTGATCGTGACCGCATCGCCCGGCACGAGTTCCCCACTCCATTCGAGACTCGTCTGGGTGGGCGTGAGCACTCCGCCGCCCGCGAGGGCAACGGTGTCGGTGAGACAGAGTACGCCCGCCGGCAGATTGTCGGTCAGATAGGTCGCCGTCGCGGTCAGAGCGCCGCTGTTGACGACGCCCAGCGTGTAGGTAAAGATGTCGGTGCTGGTGGGCATCACGGGCGGGCTGCTCTTCCAGGAAGTGGAGAGATTCGCCCCCGGCGGTAGCAGAACAAGGGAGCCGGTGGCGGTGTGCGGCGGGACGCCCCCATATTCGTCGCCTTTGAGCGTCCAGATCACTGTCTGATCGCCGCTGGTGCTGCCGGGCACGTTCACGTCAACGCAAAAGTAGTGGTCGCTCTGACCTTCCTGTTCACCATCACCTCCATCGCCGTCGAGCCAGGTGGCGACGTTGGTGTTGATACCAATGATGTCCCAGTAGTGGTATCCGCCGTCATTGGGACCGGCCAAGTCCCACATATCGTTGACTATCCAACCCATGGGAAAAGCCAATTTGATCTCATTTAGCCATTCCGCATCGGTCGAGTCGTTCCACACCAGGAAGCATAAATCCTGGTCGCGGCCAGGGGTGTATACGTCGGGTTCGGGTGTGACGGTGGAGCCGGCGATGGAACGGATCCCACCGCTGGCGAGGGCAGCCCAGGGTGGCAGAAGAGGCAGATGGGACGCGGGGGAAATCTCGTTCGCGGGATGGGCCCGCACAGCAGCCGGCAACAGCAGGCCGGCCAGGGTCAGAACACAGACGATGGTGCGCATGGTTTTGCTTTTCACTCTAGTTCTCCTTTGGAAATGTTGATATGCACAAAAAACGTACCTGCTCAATAAAGTGGGGCAATGTAGCCGAGGTTTCCATACCTCGCGGACATAACGCGCTATGGAAAGCGCGGCTACGTTAAAAGTGCCCCAGAATATTGAGATGATACCACAAAAAACACTACTGCCTATCTGTGGCAGTAGTGTACCATACGAGTGTCTCTCAAGTGTCTCGGCGGGAATGAGCCTCACGAAAACCTTGGGCTCATTTGTACGAATGGCGAATAGCGAACCTGGACGCCGAAACTCGTTTCGGTTTCACGGAAACGGGTTCCGGCCGGCAAAGACGCCAACGAGTTGGCGCTTCTGTATCACTGTGACACTGGCGCGGAGCGTCCCTACGTCGTTTCCTGCACCGGCCGGCAGGTCACGTGAAGATAGGCAAAGTCGCCACGCGGCGGTATCAGGTCAATGATCTCGACGACCTCACACAATTTATCGCCCACTTGCACCTGGTCACCGGCACACGGCGCGGTATCCAGGTTGACTATCGCGCCCGAGTGTGGATCACCGATGACGACGTAACTCACTTTGTAAATCACAGCATACCTCCCGCTCCCTCCAACCTCACCTCCAAGTTGCGATGGCGCAGTTTGAACGACAGGTCAGCGGCGATATTGCGCATCACAACGTAGCCGATGTGGTGGTTGCCATCGCAGAGGGCCCAAAATGCTTGGCGGGGGAGGAGGTAGAGCGCGGTGCCGTCCTGCACGCAGCGTACCGTTGCCGAACGAGCTCCGCGATCTACCAGCGCCATCTCACCAAAGAACTGCCCCGCACCCAGACGGACAAGAGAGGTCAACTGGGGCGGGCCGACCACGTCAGGGATCCTGCCCGCCGAGACCAGCACCTCGACCATGCCGCTGTGGATGACGTACATCTCGTCGGAAGGATCACCCTCGCGAATGACGATGTCGCCAGCATCGTAGACAACTTTGCGGATCAAGGCGGCGACCTGCTCAATCTGCTCAAGCGTAAGCCCGGAGAACAACTCACAGCGTCGCAACAACTCGATGACTGACATTAACTATCCTCCTTTCTCGCTAACAATCAGGAACGTATGGGCCTGTGTGACATAGTGCGCGGCAAAAAAGGGCAGGCGTTCAATCTCCTCATCGCCAAGTTCCCGCACCACCCGTGCCGGTACACCCAACGCCAGGTGGCGGGGTGGGATGACCATCCCCTCGGGCACCAACGCGCCGGCTCCAACTAGCGCCTCCCGGCCCACGACCGCGCCGTTGAGCACAATAGCCCCAATGCCGATCAAGGCCCCATCTTGAACAGTCGCGCCGTGCAGCACTGCCCGGTGGCCGACGGTCACTCCCGCGCCTAGCGTGCAGGGCTGACCCTCGTCCGCGTGAATGACGGTGAGGTCCTGAACGTTGGTGCGCGCCCCGACGACGATAGGTGCATTGTCGCCCCGCAACACGCAGCCGAACCAGACGCTCGCCTCAGCAGCGATGTGTACCGCGCCGATGATGGTCGCGTTCGGCGCGACGTAGGCGGTCGGGTGGACGAGTTCGGGGTGGTAGGTGATGTCCATGGTGTCACTATTGTACCACAAAAACGCAAACTGTTCTAGTCCCAATGCAATGTCATCAAGT
>CAYQTW010000091.1:0-9949 GCA_964420485.1 uncultured Anaerolineales bacterium | reverse complement strand
GCTATGGAAAGCGCGGCTACGTTAAAAGTGCCCCAGAATATTGAGATGATACCAATTTGCTGTACTCGCAACTCTTGCATAGCCGTTGGGATGTGCTTTTGCGTCGAAAACCGGTCAAAACCTGCGGGAGGGTGATCTGGCTTGTCCAGGTCAGGATCTGCTGAATCTTGGAAAGCGGCCCGTTTGTGTTATAATCTGATCTACGATCATGTCCCCACATCCACACTACCAGATTCGATTGCCCGTCTTTGAGGGCCCACTGGACTTGCTCCTCCATCTCATCGAGCGTGAGGAAATGGACGTCACCACGGTCGCGCTGTCTCAGGTGACCGGCCAGTTCTTGACCTACCTGGCGGAACTGGAGCGCCGGCAGGTAAAGGAACTGGCGGATTTTCTCGTCGTGGCGGCGAAACTCGTACTCATAAAGTCCCGGTCATTGCTCCCGCGTCCCCCCGCGCTGCTCCCTGAAGCCCAAGACGTGGGCGACGAACTGGTGCGCCAGTTGCAGGTTTACAAGCGCTTCAAAGAGATCGGGGCGCTACTGCACGAACGAGAGCAGCAGGGCTTGCGCGGCTACGTGCGCATCGCCCCGCTTCCCCACCTCGAACCACAACTCGACCTGGGCGACGTGACGTTCCACGACTTGTTGGCCGCCGTCCAGGAGGCATTGCAGGCCATACCCGCCCCGCCGGTCGGCCAAGTCGTCGCGCCCATCACTGTGACCGTAGCCGAGCAAATTGTCTGCATCGAGAATCAATTGGCCCGGCAGCGACAGGTGCACTTCCACGAGATTCTCTCGGCCACCACTACCCGAGTCGAAGTCATCGTGACCCTGCTGGCGCTGCTGGAACTGATCAAACAGGATCAAATCAGCGTGCGGCAGGAGCAGTTGTTCGGCCAGATCGTCATCGAACGGCGGACACCTGCCGAGACCGGGCCAGCAGCATAGCCCCGCACGCCCCCACTCCGTCCACCGCCACGTCCACCAAACTACCGTTGCGCCCCGGCACAAATGTCTGGTGGTACTCGTCGCTCAACGCATAAGCCAGCGTCAATCCAATACTGACCGCGCCAAGAGCAGCACCGGTGGCAAAGTGGCGGTGCAGCGCCCGCCGGTAAAGCCAGGCCAGCACGCCATATCCCAGCGCGTGGCCTCCCTTTTTGAGCAACACGTCCCATCTGCCGGGCGCAGAGGGCAGCGTCGGTTGCGACGAGAACCAAAAGATCAACCCCATCCACGCCAGCGGCGGGAACCAGTACCGGAGAAATCGTTTCATCGCTCCAGAGGATAACACCGTATGATGGGGCTGTCAACTCGCGTTTCGCGCATACGCCCAATTTGGCAATGGCGCAAAACTTGTTATCAGATGTAACTGAGCGCCGTCGGTCGAGTAGCGCCGCAGGCGCGTATCGAGACCAAGTCGCGGTTTGCAGTGTGAAATCTGCTCCAGCAGCCAGCAGCCGCTCGCTTGGTCTCGATACGGCCCTTCGGGCCTACTCGACCAGCGCTCGCTTTCTGGTCAGGTAGCAAGTTTTGCGGTACTGCCCAATTTGTGATTTTACGCAATCGTAACTTGTACATCGCAGCGGTGGCGCTCAAGCGGCGCACGGCCTGAGAGCGCACGACGGGGCCGAATCACTGAGGCACTGACGGTAGTGAGAACACTAAAGGGTTGGCTTTCAACGGGAGAGACCCGTATCCTGAAATTGGGCGCAAGGCAAAAGGCTCTGGTGGATAGTTCACCAGAGCCTTTACCCATTCGCTCATTCGCTCATTCGCTTACTCGCTCACCGTTACCTCCAGCGGCGCGCGCACGGTAGTGTCGGCGGGGTTGTAATAGTCGTAGGCGCTGGAGGGGGGTGTCTGTGCCCGCATGGGGAAGCGCGCCCGCAGCCGGTAACTAAAGGCCAGCGGCGCTTTGGACGAGAAATCCTCCAGGTAGATAATGATCTGCCGCCCTGTCAGTTCGTAGCGGGCGATGATATCTTGCTCCACCAACCGGCCCAAGTCCTCGGCCAGCACAGTAAAGCCGGGCGGCACGCCCAAGTCAATCAATGCCATCTTGACCACGCCTTCCTTGTTCAGTTTCACCCCTACGTTCACCGTCACTTCATCGTTGACAGCCAACGCCGTGCGGTCGTAGGCCAGGTCAATGGTGATCAGTTCCTCCGTCTCCGGCGCGGGTGGAACCTGGTCCCAGGGCAGGTAGTAGCGGGTAGTGACTTGGTACATCAAGTTGCCGCCGCCTTCCATCTTGATTTGCACCCGGTTGGCGCCGGAGGGTGAAAAGCCCCGGTCGAAGGTGAGCAGATGCACCATGTCAGCATTGCTCTCGTCAATCACGATCTCTTGCGTCAGTTCGTTATTCAGGCTCACGCGCAGCGTGGCCGGGCCTTCCGCCTGACCCGCCTGCTCGGTGGAGAGTAGCAGCGCCTTGAGCGAGAGGATGGTGGCCTGGGTCGTCTGCCAAGTGCCCCAACTATCCTTGCCCTGGATGAGATAGGCTATCGCGCCGCTCACAGTGTCCTGATGGGCATTGCCGTGCATAAACGCAATGGCCGCCAGCGCCGTCGTCTCCAAACTGCCACTTTCGCCGGTCGCCCCCATGAACGAGGCTGCTCCGGTTTGCCAGTAGACGGCGTCGCCCTCTTCCACGCGCATCTCGTACAGCCGGTCGAGCACAGCCCGCGTCATCGAGTCGTCGGGGTCGTAGGCGGCCAGCGCGTTGGCGACCAGCGCCAGGCTGTAGGCATCCTCCTGCTGCAGGGCGGACTCGCGGATGTAGGCGATGGCCTGTGCCACCTGCGGCGTGTCTTTGTAGCCGGCCTCGATCAGCGACCAGGCGATGTAGGCGGTGGTGGGCACTTTTGAGTCAATGTGCCAGTGCTCCGAGTAGGCCTGATCGGCCCACGTGCCGTCCGGCGCTTGCTGCGCCAGTAACCATTGCGCCGTGCGCTCGATGAGGGCCTCGTCCACCGGGTAAACCTGCGCCATATCGTCAAACTCCATCAGCCCGTAGGCGGTGAGGAAGGGGTCTGCCGGTGGCTGACCAAAGAGGGAAAAGCCGCCGCCCTGCACTTCAAAGGTCAGCAAACGCTGGTAGCCGGTGCCGACGTATTTTTCGGCCTGCATCTGCACCTCTGGATTGGCGTTGCCGGTGGTCTGCATATAGTTCAGGATCAGAACATTCGGGTACGTCGCCGACGTACTTTGTTCAAATCAGCCGTGGGGCAATCTGAGTATCTTTTCCAATCCCTCGATTGCCTGGGCCATCACGCCCGGGTAGATTTTGACCTCGACGTAGGGTGTCTCCGGCACGGTCTCCGGCGGGATTTCAACGCCGATCTCTTTGCTCTCGCGCAGCCAGTCGCTCTCCGTCAGGCGGAACTCTTTTCCGTCCGGCACGACGTTCACCTCGCGGCGGATGGCGTCGCTCATCCCTTCGGCTCCGCTCAGGGCAGGCTCCTCGCCCCAGGCTGTGACCTGAAAGCCCCGTCGCCCAAACTTGAGCACGCGGATGGGAAAGTAGACCACCTCGATGTCGTTGGACCCGATGGTCAGCGTTTGCTCCGGTTCGCCCAGCAACTCGAACCAGTCCTCTTGCTCGACTGCCAGCCGCACCTGTTGGGCCTCGGGTAGGTAGTTGAACACGCCGACGGGGATACTGATCTCGTCCCCTTGCGTCAGCGCGACGGGCAGGTCAATGTCCACGAAAAAATCCTGAAAGACACGCACGCCGCTCGTGGTGAAACCGAGCCGTCCATCCTGGGATGAGGCCAGCGCCGTCAGCCGCCAGGTGGTGATGGAGTCGGCCATGGGGATTTCGAGCGCGACAAAGCCGCCCTCGTCGGTGACGACCTCTGGGGCCCAGTAGAGGGTCTCTGGAAAGTATTGGCGCAGGCGCGGGGCCTCGGCGCCGGCAGCCTGTTCATTTTTGGCTGCTGTTGGGACCTCCACCAACTCCTTCTCCATCGTCGCCTCCATAGGGACCGGCACTCCCGCCCAATCCATCTCCTCCAATACTACTTCACTCCCCCTCAGCGCCTGCGGGGCCATCGGCATGCCATGCCCCATGGTGAAGACAAGGACGCCCGGCAGGATCACCATCGCCGGCAGTGCCGAGAGCACGCCCATCCCGGTGGACAGCGCCCCGGCGAAGCGGCGCTCCTGCACCCAACGGGCTTGCCCAAATAGGAGATACGCGCCGGGGATGAGCAGGTAGGCCAGGAGCACGGTGATGATCAGCCCCTCGGCCGGTTCGCCCACCTGGGTTGTGACCTTTACCAGCAGGAAGAGAAACGCACCCCAGGCCAGCGTCAGCAGGGTGAGGAATTTGGCCGCCGGGTCACGCCTGGTCCAGGCGTAGCCGGTGAAAACCAGCGCCCCCAGGCCCAGGATGGCGGCCAGCGGGATGAGTATCTCCTCTGGGTCAAAGTAGGGTATGCCCGCCATTAGCCAACCGGCCAGGCATACTCCGGTCAGCAGAAGGATTCCAGAAGCGACGGTCAGCCGTTTGAGCGAACGCTTCACGACGCCTGTTTGCCGCAGGGCAACGATCACCACCGCCCACAGTGCCAGCGGGATGAGGGCCAACCCGATGGCGGACGCCTGGCCGAGGCGCGTGTACCCTTTCTCCTGCGCCACGGTGGCAGCGATCACTTTTTCCTGGCGCGAGTTGATAAGGCTGGGAGCCGCCAGCACCGGCGCTCCGCCCTTCGACAGGCTCAGGACACCGGCCCAGGTGGCCTTGGCCGCGCCGTCCTGCGCCAGCCGGACCTGGCTCTCGTCGGGTGGGATAGAGGCCGGCAGTTCAAATTCCCCGATCTGGTAGAAAGGCTCCAGCAACTCTTGCTCCAGTAAAAAGTACAGTTTGGCAAAGCCGGGGTCCTGGCGCTGCAGGGCAAAGACCGACTCGTCCACAATCGCCACCCCCAGCGCCGTCTGCACCCCGGTCTGGAAATCAATCGTCGCTATCTCGCCCGGCAGGTAGGTGTCCTTGTCGGCGGTGACGGCGATGGCGATGTCGTTGGGCGCGTCCACCACTACCAGCCGCGTGTCGCGCACGATGGTGCCGTCCAGCAATACCTTGTAGGCGTGCAATTCCAGCGTGCCGTACAGGTCGGGGCTCACGTCCACGGCGAACTCGGCCTTGCCATCTTGCACGCGGGCCGAGCGGGTGGAGAGCGTCTGCCCGCTCTTGACAATGTCCAGATAGACGTCGCCCGACGCGACTGGCGTAAAGGCCACCAGGTTCATCGTCTCGCCGACGACGTAGGCGGCCCGGTCGGTCCGCAGGAGCACGCTGTCGTCCCCGTACTCGGCCTGAAAGTCCACCTGGCGCTTGGCCGCGAGGCCGGTCTCGTCCTGGGCAGAGATGTCGAGAATGTGATAGGCGCCTACCTGCGGCGTGAAGGTGAACTCGGTCAGGCCAAACTCGCCGCTGGCGAGTTCCGCCGCTTTACCGGCGTCCACGCGGATTTGCAGTTGCGCCGGCGCGGGGCGACCGTCGGGGTAGGAGGTGAGCACGTAGACAATGTTCTCGACGCCTGGCTTGAGCACGCCGCTCTCGGCGACCGCCTCGATGACCAGCGGTTGGGCGGCGATGGGTAACACCTGGCTAGTTTGTTCAGGGTGATCGGTCTGATCAATGACCGTCACCTCCAGCGTGAACTGGGTTTGCCCCGACTCTAGCCCCGACCCGGCAAAGTATGCGGGCAGGTCAAAGCCGAACTCGTAAGCGCCGTTCTCGTCCGTCTGGCCGCTGATGTCCACCAGCACCGTGCGCTCCACGTCCCACACGCTGCCGACGATCTGCACCTCCCCCTGCGTCACAGGTTTGCCGAAAAAGTAGTCGGCCTGCACCACTCCCTCCACGCGCTCACCGGGGAGGTAAAAGGAACGGTCGGTGGAGACCTCGACGCCGAACTTGGGCAGGACGTAAGGGCGCACCTCGACCGTCTTCTCCGACCGCGTATCGCCGATGGAGACGGAGAGTTTATAGTTGCCCTGGTTGACCAAATCGGCCAGGGTAAAGTCGGCAGCGGCGACGCCAAAGTCGGAGGCGGTGACGGACTGGCGAAAGACCTTGTTGCCCTTGGGGTCCTCCACCAAAAAGTCAACCGTCGCGCCTCGGCCCGGGGTCAGGTCCAAGGTGCTGAGGGCCAGCGCGCGCATGTGGATGATCTGACCGGGCTGGTAGAGGGGCTTGTCGCTGGTCAGGAGCAGCCGGTACTCGCGCTGGATGGTCACCGGCTGCTCGATCCGGTCGCGCCCCACCGCCGATTTGGTTTCGACGACGAGTTGCGCCTCGGCGGGCGCGTCGGCAGGCACGTGGAAGGTGACGGGCAGACTGCCGGTCTCGTCAGTCTGCCCCTCGAAGGGGGGAGTGGCCGCACGGCCGGCCGGTTTCAGGCTGACCTCGACGTGGGCGCCGGCGATGGGCTGGCCTTTGCCAAAATCCTGCACGACGACGCGCACCGAGGCATCGCTATCGGGGGCCAAGCGGGTCTGGCCCAGCACGATTGTCTGCTGCTCGTCCACGCGCTGCGGCAGGGTGTCCATCCACCACAGTGCCACGAATCCGGCGACGACGGCCAGGATGATGAGCAGGTACAGCGCAGTAGCGGGCCAGTGTTTATTTGCAACAGGGGTTTGGGTATCCATAATGCTCCTCCTTTGGGTTATGAGACGGTTTGCTCTGCTCTCAAGACGCCCCCCGTCGGAATAAAGTTCCCCATCCCCCGTCATCACTCAGCGCCCCCTCAGATGCGCATCCAAAAAGCCTACCACCCGCCGCTCAAATTCCGCCGGGTTCGCAGCCATCAGCCCTCCGTGTCCGGCGTCGGGGATCAGATACAACTCTTTCGGCTCCCGCGCCGCCTCGTACAAACGCTGGCTATTGCTCACGTCAACGGTGGGGTCCTGCTCACCGTGGATGAGCAGAATCGCGCGCGGCCCGATCTGGGGCACGTCGTCCACCGGGCGCACCTGGCGGATGCGCAAACCGGCCTCGCGCTCGCTAAACCAGATCACCAATGGGGCAAAGGGAAAGGGCGGGAGGCCTGTGAGGACACGCACGCCCTGGCTGATGTTCTCTTCCAAACTGGAGAAGGCGCTCTGGGCCACTACAGCGCGAATCTCCGGGATGCGCGCTGCCGCCCGGATCGCCACCGCGCCGCCCATCGAATGACCCACCAGGCCGATGCGCTGCGGGTGTACCTCGGGCCGGGCCAGCAGATAGGCGACTGCGCCGCGCACGTCCTCCACCTCGGCGTAGCCCAGTGTGGTGACAGTGCCCTCGCTCTGGCCGTGATTGCGCAGATCCAGCAACAACGCGCCGTAACCGTGTTCGGCCAGCATCACAGCCTCGTCCAAGAGTTCCCCGCGATTGCCGCCCAGGCCATGGAGAAAGATCAGCGTGGCCCCGTCGCCTCGCGGGTCGGGCGGGATGAACCAGCCGGCCAGTTGCAGGTCGTCCGCCGAAGAAAAGCGCACTTTTTCCCAGCGGGCCACTCCCCGGTCGGCCGGCGTACACGCCGGCTGGCTACGTCCCGGATGTACCAGGCCCATCGCCTTCGCGTGAGCCAGCCACGCTCCGGCGGCCACGACAGCCAGCAGCACGATGAGGATGGTGAAGAGGAACAGATTGCGCCAGTAGTGCTTGTCTTTGCTGCGCTTTATAATGCCCATTGTCCTGATGTATGTGTTTGCCGTCTTGTGAGCCTGGTGCAACGGATAGGCAGCGGATAAGCGGATAGGTGGTTCTCTTCATGAGGCGTATCCGTTTATCCGCTTTCCATCCGCTGCCTCAACCCCCGGTAAACAAATGCCTCCTGATTTTACACCACTTTCCATCATCTGGCGAATTGCGGTTGCGCTTTTGCGCGCGGTGTGATACACTCCCCACAGCACAGACCGCGCGAAGAGAGATGCGCCGGTGATCACCGAAGCGGATACCTGCCGGTTGCAGGATCTCATCTATGCTGCGTGAAAAGGACTAGTTTGGCGCAGATTCAGGAGACACTAGAAGGAATGGAGTAATGAAGGAGGCAACAACGAGTCCCCCATCTGTCCGCGACTACTTTGTCGACGAAGCAGGAGACGGCACGCTATTTAACAAGCACGGTCGTGTGATTGTCGGTACGGAGGGGTGTTCACGCTTCTTTATCTTGGGTTTGGTTGACATCGCTGATCCGGATGCCGTGGGACGCGAACTGAACGATCTGCGAGCGCAGTTGTTAGCGGATCCATACTTCAAAGGCGTACCTTCGATGCAGCCGGAGGCCCGTAAAACTGCTCTGGCTTTTCACGCCAAAGACGATCTACCTGAAATCCGTCGGGAGGTCTTTTCATTCCTACAACACCACGAGTTCCACTTTTCTGCTGTCGTGCGGAATAAATTGCAGGTGGTGAACTATGTTCGGCAACGTAGCAAACATGATACTTGCTATCGCTATCATCCCAATGAACTGTATGACTATATGGTACGACGACTCTTTAAAGGCCAGCTACACAAGGACGATGCATACAACATCTATTTCGCCAAACGTGGAAAGTCAGACCGTACTGCCGCTTTATTGCAAGCCTTAACAATGACCCGGGAGCGATTCTGTACCCAACATAGAATCGCTAATAGGGCCCCTCTGACTGTCATCCCCACCACACCGCCGGAATGTCCGGGCCAGCAAGTGGCAGACTATTTCTTGTGGGCACTGCAGCGCCTGTATGAGCGACACGAGGAACGCTACATGGCCTTGCTTTGGCCGTCTGTCAGTGTCGTGCGCGATCTGGACGATACGCGACAGGCGCCTTACGGGGTCTACTATACAAGAAAAAAGCCGCTAACGTTAGCGGCTATAAAAGACCTGCCGGGGATATAGGAGCCTCCCAGCCGCAGCCGAGTGCTCACACGGCATGGAGCCGAATTTTGTCCCCTGGCGATTATAGTATACCAAAATTATTGTCAGTTGTCAAGGATTTTTCCTGCAAGATTGGTCACTCTAAACACTAATCTGATCGAAAGGAGCAAACAATGGAGAAAACAGTACACTGCAATTGCAAGTCCGGCTGTCTAAACAAACGCTGTCCTTGTCTCAAGAATAATGAGCCTTGTGATGAAAACTGCACCTGTACGGATTGCCACAACCCGCTGAACGGCGTGGACGTGGATGCCCTGTCCATCTGCGCCATCCAGAACATTGAAAAGTACACAGCCCTCTCGGAAAAAGATCTGGCGAAAGAGTACGAACTGCCTTGTGGATGTGAAACAGTTCCACTCAGGCAACTCCTCAAGGACTATGCTTGCCAGGAATGTGGCGAGGTGTACTGGTATTCCTTCTGCTGGGAAGCTGTTGTTCAGGATAGCTGCACCTGGCACTGTGAGATATGCGGCGCATGTAGAGATTGGCGGGAATGGCACTGCGAGCGCTGCAACAAGTGTACGTATGGTGTCACTCTTCCTTGTCAGTATTGTGGTGCCCAAGGGCCTTATGCCGGGATGTTTTGACCAGCGGGTTGATCATGTCCCAATCTCTACTTGACCCAGATATCTTGAGCGACGGCACGCCGCCCCAGGCAGACGTCTACACCGACGGCGGCTGCGACCCCAACCCCGGGCCCGGCGGCTGGGGCGCGGTCATCCGCTGGGATGACCGGGAATGGACGCTCAGTGGTAACGACCCCGACACCACCAACAATCGTATGGAACTGCACGCCGCGGCCGCGGCCCTGGCGCTGCTGGAAGGGCTCCTCGGCCGGTGCCAGGTGAACCTCCACACCGACTCCCAATACCTGCGCCAGGGCATCACTGAATGGATAGACGGCTGGGTGAGCCGCGGCTGGCGCACCAGCAGCAAGCAACCGGTCAAGAATAAAGACCTGTGGCGTGTGCTCCACCGGCTGGCCCAGGCGCACGATGTGACCTGGTGCTGGCTCAAGGGACACGCCGGG
>CAYQTW010000090.1:4260-9957 GCA_964420485.1 uncultured Anaerolineales bacterium | reverse complement strand
GGTGACGGAGACGATGCTCCCATCCGAGAGCGAACCCAAGGGCGGGAAGACGTCGGCGATGTAGAAATCGAGTTCGCTGTCGCTGTCGCTGCCATCAAAGGTCACTGAACCATTGAATCCGCCGGGCAGATCAAAAGTCACTGCATCGGGGAGGCCGTCCTGGTTGCCGTCAGTGGGGTCGAAAGCCAGGCAGTTCTCGTCCAAGTCCAGCGAAAAGATGGTGGAGGCGATGTCGTGGCCGTTGCCGGTAAAGGCGACCGGCACGACGACCTCCTGCCCGGCATAGGCTGGGATGTGGTCGGGAATGTTCAGGTGGGGGCCGGCGCCGATGCTCGTAAAGTTGGCGGTGACCGACTTGTCGGCATCCATCACGATGATGATGGGATTGTCGCTGCCCGACACATCCCCACTCCAACTCTCGAAATCGTAGCCCCAAGCCGGGACGGCCGTCAGTTGCACTACCGTACCTTCCAGGTAGCCGCTGCCACTGTTGGGCGGTGGGTCTGCCGTCACCGATCCGCTGCCACCGGGGTTGACGCTCGTGCTCAGAATGTAGGCGGTGGACTGGTAACACGTCACCGGCACATCGAGGGAAGCGCTCCAGGGGCCGCCGTTGGACGCGGTGATGTCCAGGTCGAAATGGATCACGTGTCCGTCGGGCGTGTCGGGATGCACTGTCAAGTCCCAGTCGTTGGCGTTTTGGGCTATCCCCCCGCCGGCAATGTCCGGGTAGCCGGAAGCGTCGTTGTACAAGAACGCCGACACGTAGGGATCGGTGGTAGTGAGTGTGGCGTTGACAGCGATGGCCGCGTCGCTGCCCTGGTTGTGCAGGTTGACGTACAACTCGATGGTCTCCCCACAGTTGACGACGCCGTCGTCGTTGCCGTCGCTTTCACCAGAAGCGTCGTCGTCAATCACGTGGCTGTCGTATACCACCGGGCCGACGTCTCCGCTGCCGCCACCGGTGAGGGAAAGGGTGTAAAAGTAGTCGGGGCCGCCCTCGTAGCCGTGGCTGTACTCGCGCACTTTTAGATAGTAGGTGCCGTTGGCGGGGAGGGTGTACTCGATGCGGGAGTCGAGACCGTCGTGGTCATCGTTGTGGGCCAGTTCCGTGGTCCCGTCGGCGTCGTAGAGGTAGAGGTAAGAATCGAGAGCAGAGCCGCTGGCCTGGGCATCTATGTCTGCGACGATGGTGTCCCCGGCGCTGCCGGTGAAGGCATAATAGTCCACGTCGCCGGCCGGGCAGATGTCCGCGCTCAGCGTGCTGCCATAGCCAATGGACGTCGCTTGCCCCGGCGCGTCGTTGGGCTCGTGGAAATCGTTGCAGACCACGTCGTCGTAAAAGGTGTGCAGCCACTCGTCCCACTGCGTATTGATGGTGAACTGGAGCCAGCCCGTACTGCCATCGTAGGTGGTGTTGTAGAGACCTTCCGACTCGGGGAAGTAGATGCTGATGCCGTGAGCGCCCGCCCACGATCCTCCGTGCTGTTCGCGGATGACGGCGTTGCCGACGGCGTTCATCACGTCCGTGGCGGCACCGTTGATCGCAGCATCGCTCACGCGCTGGTTGATCTGATAGGCCAGGTCGTAGAGGTCAATGTAGGTCGAGTAAGCGAATTCTTGTGTGCTGCCGCGGGCGGCGGCGATCTCGGCGTAGTGGTCGCCCACCCCGGCGATCAGGGCCGCGGCGAGTTCGTCGGCGGCAGTGTTAAGGGTGGCGTAGGCGCTGCCCAGGTTGACCGCCGATTGAGTTTGGTCGTCGCCGTAGGAGGCGTAATAAGCATCCACGATCACTGTGCCCAACTGAGCGGCGGACATCGTCGGGTCGCTTATCAACGCCGGCAGGAGAATGTCGTAGGGCCAGCCGTCCCAGGGCTCTGTATCCTCCGCGCCGACGCGCACGTCCACGTAGGGAATCAACTGGCCGTCCACCTCGATCATGCCCATCAAGCAGGCATCGAAGCCCACCAGATCGAGGGGCTCGGCGCCACCGTTCGAGAGTGTGTCCATCACGCCGCGCAGTTCCGGCATGTCCAATCCATCGCCGCCGCTGGTGTCATCGTAGGCTATATCCTTGACGAGTGGTTGGTCTTTTGTCCGCAGCCGCCAGCCGCTGCCGTGATCCCACAAGACGACCGCGTAATGACCGGCGGGATAGTTCGCCATCCCCCACTGCACAAAGTCGCTCAGCGTCTGAGGGTCTCCCATATTGGCCTCGCCGATGCTCACGCCGTTGGCAGGCCAGGGTTCCAGACCTGAAGTGACGTAGAAGCGGCGGGTGTCCGTCCAATCCCCATAGTTGGCGTCATAGCCCGGGATGCGGTCGAACTGGACCAGGATGTTCACCCCGCCGCCGGACCCCACGCTGGACATCTCCATAAAGTCATCGATGCCCGCGCCCTCCAGATTGTTGTCGCCGTCGAGGTAGACCATAAAGGTCCACTGAGCCTGTCCACCCTCGCACGTCACCGGCACGTCGAAGGAACCGGCCCAAGGGCCGCCGTTGGAGGCAGTGGCGTCCAGGTCAAAGTGGATCACGTGTCCATCGGGCGTGTCGGGGGCCACTTGAAAGTCGAAATCGTTGCTGTTGGCGCCGGCGCCACCGCCGGGGATGTCGGGGTAGCCGCTGTCAGTGTTGTGGGTAAAGGTGATGTAGGGATCGGTAGTGCTGATGGTGGCCTCGACGCCGGTAGCAGTGTCGCCGCCCTGATTGTACAGGTCAACATATAACTCGATGGCCTCCCCACAGTCAACGATACCATCGCCATCACCATCACTCTCGCCGGTGGTGTCGTCGTCAACCGTGTAGCCGTCAGGCGCCAACGGGCCAACGTCACCGCTCCTCGCCAGCGTCAGGGAGCGATAGGTGGACGGGTCATCGTAACCGGCTGTGACCGGCCATTGACCGGCAAGAGTGCCCGTGTCCGCGTCATAGATCCACAAGTACATCCCGATCGCGTCGCCCGGGGTTGCCCGCAGCGCCGAGGAGGTCAGATCAATGACGATCTCGGCCTGGGCATGGCCGCTGCTATGTCCAAACGCGCCGGATGTGCCCGGGGCCGGCTCTACGTAGGTGCAGGACATCGGCCCTGCGACGATCTCGCGGTACGTGACCGTGTCGGTGATCACCCAGAAATTCCCCTCGCCGTCCGGGTTCCCACAACTCCCATTCGTCCATTGCCCATCGGACGGTAGGGGATTGTCGTCAAAGTACACCCCCATCTGGTCATAGATGTCTATTGTGGTGTCGTTGGGGTTGTCTATGGCCAGGTAGAGGTGCGTGCCGTCGTTCATCGCGTACAGCGTCACTGTCGAGAGCGGGCCCTGCGGCAGGGCTTGTCCTGCCTGTCCTGAGCGTAGCCGAAGGAAGCCCTGTCGAAGGGCTGGCGCTCGCTTCTGGTCTTGCAGCAGCATCTCGGGGGATGTTATCAGGTCAGGCTGCGTCGAGGCGCGAACCTCCGGGGCCGTGATGTCGTAGGTGGCGGCGTTGGCCCACTCGCCGGGCGATATCTGTCCGTCGGCGGTCGGCGCGCTCGACGTCCAACCGGCGTCCACGTCGAACGGTGGAGGCCCCAGCGACAGCGAGAGGGTGTAGAAATAGTCGGGACCACCCTCAAAGCCCTGGCTGTACTCTCGCACCATCAGATAGTAGGTACCGGCGGCGGGGAGGACGTAGGCGATGTAGGAATCGAGGCTGTCATAGTCATCGTTGTGGGTCAGTTCGGTGACCCCGTCGCTGTCGTAGAGGTAGAGATAGGAATCGAGGACGGAGCCGCTGGCCTGGGCGTCTATGTCCGCAACGATGGCGTCGCCGGCACTGCCGGTGAAGGCGTAGTAATCCACGTCGCCGGCCGGGCAGATGTCCGCGTCCAACGTGGTACCATAACTGATGGACGTCGCCTGCCCGGCCACATCGTTGGGTTCGTAAGGATCGTTGCAGTTGGCACCGCCGGCGGCAACGGACAGTCCGTACTCTGTCGTGCAGCCGTAGGCCCACGGATCCCAGTGGTTCACCATGACGTAGTAAGTGCCGTCGGATGTGGGCTGCCAGTCCAGTCGTGACGAGGGCCACATTCCCGGGTAGTCGTCGTTGGAATCGATCAGCGTGCTGCCGTCGGTGTCGTAGAGATAGAGCACCGTATCGGCGTGGCCGCCGGTATTGGTGGTCGCGATAGTGTAGGTGATGCCGGCCGTTGCGTCGAACTTGATCCAGTCCTGGTTGCCTTCGGCGTGAACGTTGTGGGTCTGGAATACGCCATCGGTGGTGATCCAGTTGGCGCTGCCGGAGGTGTCGTCCGTTTCGTAGGCGTCGGGCGGGGTGTCGCAGATGTCCACTGTGTGCTGGGCGTCGCCGTCGCCACCGGCGTAGGTGCTCTCGTTGCCGGCCCAATCGCGGGCGCGGGCGCGAAAGTAGTAGGTGTGGCCGTCCAGGCCGACGAAGCGAGTGTAGACGTCGGTCGTGCCAATCATCAGGTCGGTCCAGACGCCGCTTGCGCCGTCTCGATATTGCACGTCATAGTCGGCGATACCGGAAGTATCGTCATAGTTCCCCCACCAGTTGACCCAAAAGTCGCGGAAGGGGGCATCGCCGTACATCTGTTGGATACTGACGGTGGTGGTCGGCGGGGTGCGATCGATGCCCAGGCCATACGATCCATATCCGGCATAGTTGCCGGCCCAGTCGAGAGCGTAGATAAACACCACACAACCCGGCACTTGTTCGGGGATGGTACTGGTGTCGAATTCATACGTCCAGCCGTCGCGCGAATCCCAGTCATCTTCCAGGATGATCCAATCGGAATTGTCCCAGTCCGAGTCGTGCCAGTAAAAGATGACGTTGCGGATGCCACTCTCGGTGTCGCTCACGTCGGTCGTGACCATCTGCAGATTGGGATCAATCCAGGAATCAGGCTCAGGCGATATGATCTCTGCGCTGGGGTCGGCATTGTCCGTCAGCAGGTGGATGGTGTAAAAGTGGTCAACGCTGCCGGCCGATGGGTGATCCCAGGCTTTTACTTTGATATAGTACGTGCCGTCGTGCGGCAACTGGTAGCCCAGGTGTGAGTCCTGCACCTCGTAAGTAATCTCGTCGTCGTGCTCGGCCAGGACGCTCGTTCCATCGCTGTCCAACAGGAAGATGTACGAGTCCAGCAGCGATCCGTTGACTTGGGCGTCAATGTCAACCACGACTTTGTCGCCCTCTGTACCTGTGAACTGGTAAAAGTCATAGTCACCGCCGGGGCACATGTCGGCGTTGAGCGTCTGGCCGTAGGCGATGGCCGTGGCCTCGGCCGGGGTGTCGTTGGGCTCGTGGGTGTCCGCGCAGCCGGGCGGCGGCGTGGTGGAGATGTCAAAGTCGTCAATGTACCAGCCGCGATAGTCGTTAAAGTATGCATCCAATGTGTCAAAGTGGAAGCGCACCTGGATGGTGTGGCCGGCGTAACCCGACAGGTCAATGGCCGGGCTTTGCAGCCACCAATCCTTCGGGTCATCGTACAGTTGCAGGACATTCTCAAACGGGCCGCCGTCAACCGAGATTTGCACCCAGCGTTGATCCCAACTCTGACCCTGCGTTTCAGTCTCGTACCAGTACCAGAAGCGCAGATAGTAGCCGGTGGAAGGAACGTAGATAGATGGCGAGGTCAGGTCGCCGGAGTTGGCCGCGCCGGTGTCATAGTTGCCGGTAGCGTCCTGGCC
>CAYQTW010000090.1:0-4160 GCA_964420485.1 uncultured Anaerolineales bacterium | reverse complement strand
GACGTACAGTTCGATGGTCTCCCCGCAGTTGACGATGCCATCCCCGTTGCCGCTGCTCTGGTCATTGTTGTCGTCGTCAACTATGTGGCTGTCGTACACCAACGGCCCGATCGTAGGCGACGCCAGAGTGATATAGACGTACCCGCCTGGATCCATAACCTCATTGCCGGCATTGTCCCAGACGTGGATGGTGAGCCAGACGCCCTGGTCACTGACAGAGGAGCAGTCCCAGTTCCAACTGTAGGGGCTGGTATGGTCATCGCCCAGGTGATGCCAATCATTGTCGTAGTAGGCGTGGAACTCGACGTGACTGACCCCGCTCTGGTCATCGCTGGCCTGGGCCTGGATGGTCAGCGGGCAGGCGCTGACGACGGCGCCGTCTGACGGGGAGGTGATTTGACCGGTCGGAGGCGTCGTGTCGCGTGACTGAACCCTGACTGAGGAAACTACGTTGGCGCCGATGTAATTGTTGCCCAGGTTAGAGTCGTCGCCGGTGAACGTCTCACAGCGGCCTTGATAGTCGTCGTGCTCGCACAGGGTAGCCTGGACGTTGCTGCCGACCTTGATCGACTCGGCGTTGTCGTTACCCAGGTCGCCCAGGTGACCGGGGTTGGGGTAATCTCCGGTGTCCAGGGTGACACAACTGCCGCCATAGCCGGTGTCCGCGTACAGGGCTACCTGGTCGGCGTTGGGGTTGCAGATCGGCGTGCAGACATTGGAATCGAAGACTTCAATAGATTGAATGGCGAGATGCCAACTGTGGTCTTGCAAGTTGTGAACCGACTCTGACCAGCAGCGTTCCTCTCCACCCCGGTTGTCCTCTCGCCACGTCTTGACCGACCATCCGCCCGGAATCTCCATTGAGTAGGAATCGGCGTTAGGGTCGTTGCTGAACCCGGTGCCCCCACTCCATACGATGCTCCCTTCATAGTTGGCCAAGCTCCACAGTTTGACCTGCCCCCCTGGAGGCGGGCAGACATTGGAATCGAAGACTTCAATAGATTGAATGGCGAGATGCCAGCCGTGGTCTTGCAAGTTGTGAACCGACTCTGACCAGCAGCGTTCTTCTCCACTTCGATTGTCGCCTCGCCACGTCTTGACCGACCATCCGCCCGGAATCTCCATCGAGTAGGAATCGGCGTTGGGGTCATTGCTGAAGCCGGTGCCTCCACTCCACGTGACGCTACCTTGATAGTTAGCCAGTTCATACAGTTTCGCTTGCTCACTGCCGCCACCTGGGATAACAGGATGCATATAGATGGTGCTGTAGCCGCTACCATACTGGAGATAGACGTCTTCGCCGGTGCTTGACCAATTGTCGTGAATAATCATATACGAGCCGTTGGTCTCGTAGCCAACGCCGGCGACG
Source organism: uncultured Anaerolineales bacterium (assembly GCA_964420485.1). Taxonomy (GTDB): domain Bacteria; phylum Chloroflexota; class Anaerolineae; order B4-G1; family B4-G1; genus CAYQTW01. Next base: position 2,791 of record CAYQTW010000090.1, on the reverse strand, counting down.
GTGTGGTCGCCATAAGTGCTATGGCCCATTACATCTACCACTATTGGTCGATTTCCATCTATCTCGGCGCGGTAGCCGTCATAGGTAGGACTGGTGGCGCACCCGTTGCACCACAGTTCGGAAGCGAAGGTGTAGCCATGAGCCTGGGCATAGTTGCTGATGCCAGGGGAGATATTGCTGATGTACGTCCATCCGGTACCATCCCCCCCGCACCAGGTCCCCATATGAGTACGCATCTCGTTCACAGCCCCTTGCCAGTCGCTGCCGTTGATCAGATTGCCGTAGCCATGACTATCCCAGTAGCCCATCACGTTGACACCAGAGGTGGGCGAGCAGCCACTCCAACAACCGTAACTGCCCCAAAATTGATTCCAGTCGGGCACGCCGCTGATCAGGCTATAGTTCAGAATTTCGGTGGGAGTTTGAGGCTGCATGACTTGGGGTTGAATCCGCTGGCGCAAGGGCATCCGAGCCTCTTCTTCGGTCACGCTAAAAGTGCCACTGGTGAGCAGGTCCAGCACCAGCCGTTCTCCAGTTGACGGCCCAACCAACTCGTACCCATAGGCCAACAATCCCAGGTAAAGTGGGCGCTGAGAGATGGTCAACTGGTATCCCTTCTGTTCGGCCAAGTCCAACGCGCCGTACAGAGGCGTGGATCCCTCGGTCGAGAATTCGAGAACGGGATTGGGCAGGTGCAGCGCGGCTACAGTCAGATAACCAGCCGGGGTTTCATCTTGGCCTACCGGAAACAGATAAGCAGTAATCTCACCGCTCAAGTCATAGAGTGGGATAGAGTCGCCGAGGGTGGCCCCGTTCCACGAGGGAGCGTGTCCCCGATCCACCTGTATCTTCATTTGAGCAAGGGCTGCCTGACGCGCCTCTTCTGGCCCCAAAGGCGTCACCTGCTGCATTGATGTGGGCGTGGGGTATGTTGGTTGCAGAGCAGGTCCAAGAGGCTCGTCCGGCCCTTCTTTGCCCGACGGCATCAAGGCCACAGCCGGTGGAACCGCAGGCGTAGCCTGGGGCCTCCACAAAGCATCGGCTTCGGCGGCCTGCATGCGCAGTTGTCCCTTCTCATCAGCCGGCGTCAGGCTCTCCGGCACAGCGTCCACCCACTGGAGGTACAACCCATCGCTGCCTGGCATCAGCGCCTGCCAGGCGCCATCCGGCAGGCGGTGGGCCAGGATGTGGATTGGCTCCTCCAGCGTTCTGGCCTGGCTGCGCCATTGGACGACGCCATAAGCCCATTCGCCTTCCACCGCCACCTCGACCGGGGCTACCTGGTAGCGGGGGCCCCAGTAGCGCAGATATTTCCCCAACACGGCCTCGATGGCCTGGCGCGCGCGGACCTCCTCCACTTCGGGAGGCAGGTCGTCGGGAGAAGGCGGGGTGGGCAAGGGCTGACCGGCCACGCCCGGTTCCGCAGGTGGCGGCGCCTGCGCAGGCAGGGTCGGCGGCGGGGGCGCGTAGGCAGGTACGGCCCTGGCGGATACTGGCTGTGCTGCGGGCAGGATGCTGCCCAGTATCATCACCAATGTCATCATCGTAGCAAACGATTTTCTCATTCTCGTTCTCATCGCACACCCCCTTTGGGTTAAGTAAAGGTTATGGACAAAGCGCCCCGGGGGAGTACCTCGGATACGGGAAATTCACGATTTGCCTGCTCATCGTGTGTTTCTCTCATCTGCGGTACTCTCGGCTTCTGTAGAAACACCGGCTCCGCTATCTTCACCGCTATGTCTCTGTAATATAAGAGGCAGTCGTGGCCAAAACGTTACAAATTTTCGCTCAGTTTGTGTGATTCGTGGTTGCAGCGAACGGTTTTCTCATTGCGCACATCCATCAACAGCGCAATTGCACAGTCACTTTTGCTGGTTTCAACAACTGTACATCACCAGAAACGAGCAGCCTCACTACTCTGGAACATAGCCCCGCACCACCAGTGGCAAGTACTGCCGGTGCATTGCCGCATCTGCGTGGACGGTGATCAGGTGCAATGCCCAGTCGTTGGTCCAGGTCAATGTGGGAACAGAGGTCGCCGCCACGCCGTTCACGTAGAAAGCAACCACTTCCCCCTCGCGCATCCCCGGGACCGGTGGAGTGACCGAGGTATCCTCTCCGTAAACGTACATCGCGCCGTAGTGGCCTAGAGTGCTGACGGCAAAGCAGCCCGCCATCTCCCCCCTGGGAGTACGCGCCTCGGCGATGGCGCCCGCCGGAGCGTCCTGGTCGTTGATCGTCACGGTTCCGTAGGCGATGGTAAAGAACTGTGTGTTTTGCACCGGCGGACAGACGCCCGCCGCCACGACCGGAGGGGAATCCGGCCGGGGATGGTGAGCACGCACTAACCCCGGCGCCAGGATCAGCGCTACGATGAGTAGAACAACCGCTTTTACGCTTTTCACGTTTCAGCCCTCCCGCACGACCAGCGGCAGATAAACTCTCTCGACGGACGCACTGAGGGTGATCGCGTGCGGTGTCCTATCGTCCTGCCACCGCACAACGTCCAGGGACTCGACCGGCAGCCCATTCACGCGGAAGGCCAACGGTTCGCCGGCTCTGAAACTGCCGATGGGCGGGTTGGCCGTCGCATCCTCCCCGTAGACGTGCGCGAACCCAAATTGCCCCGGCCGCTCGACGACAAAGCAGCCGGCCACCTCGCTGCGCGGAGTCACCACCTCCACCCGCGTCCCTGCCGGGGCCGGGCCACCGTTCACCATCACCTGCCCGTAGACCACGGTCAGGTACGGCGTGGGGGTGGTGCCGTCACAACGACTAAAGTCGTTACTAC
>CAYQTW010000089.1:0-10058 GCA_964420485.1 uncultured Anaerolineales bacterium | reverse complement strand
AAATGCTCCTGCGCGGCAGGTCACAGCCGCTCGATATCGGCGGGCGCTTTGTCGAGATTGATACGACAGACCTTGATACGATTGATTACACTGCCGTGTTTGCCGAGATCGTCCGGGCGCCATGTGCTGAGAACACGGATTTCCAGACAGTAACGGATTAGGCTCAATCAGCGGCTCAGAGTCCGCAACTTGTTGCGGCGGCCCCGAACAAGTTCGGGAGTCCGATACACATTTTCGATTTCCAGATAATAACGGATTAGGCCCAATTCCCAAAGTTTGTTTCAGAATTCAGTCTACTGATCCGTTAATGTCCTGGAATCCGCGTTCTTGGCGGCCCAAACGATGACCAATGCCTGTGCTGATGACAATGGCAATTGATTCTGACTTGAAACAAGAGATAGAGCGCAACTACCGGCACAACGCTGTGGTCAATGTGCTGGACAGCACCTTTTTCTGGTTGGGGGGCAGTTTCATCGCCGCGCGCACTATCCTGCCGCTCTACGTCAGCCACTTTACCGACAGCAAACTGGTGATCGGGCTGCTCTCGACGATCACCGCCGCCGGCTGGCTCCTCCCCCAACTCTTTACCGCCAACCAGGTACAGCGCTTGCCGCGCAAAAAGGTGATGGTGGTCAACCTGGGGCTGTTCACCGAACGACTGCCGGTGATTTTGATGCCGCCGGCCGCTATGCTCTCCATCCGCTTTCCCACGCTGGCCCTGATCGCCTTTTTCGTGTTGTTCGCCTGGCACGTGGTGGGAGCGGGCGTGGTTGCCGTCGCCTGGCAGGACATGATTGCCAAGGTCATCCCGCTCGACCGGCGGGGGAGGTTCTTTGGCATCGCCAACTTTGGCGGGACGGCGACCGGCGTGCTTGGCGCGGCTGTGGCCGCCTGGCTGCTCAACCACTACGATTTTCCCCGTGGTTACGTGTTCTGCTTCGCGTTGGCGGCAGCCTGCATATCCATCTCGTGGGTCTTTCTGGCGCTGACCCGCGAACCACCCCAGGCCAATCAAGAGCCGGTCATCTCGCAGCGGGAGTACTGGCGTCGCCTGCCGTCCGTACTACACGCCGACCCCAACTTTCAGCGTTATCTGCTCAGCCAGGTCGTCATCGCCACGGGCGGGATGGCGACCGGTTTTCTGACCGTCTACGCCGCGCAGCGCTGGCAACTGCCCGACAGTTGGGCCGGGAATTTCACCACCAGTATGCTCATCGGCCAGGCGCTGTGCAACCTTCTGTTCGGCCCATTGGCCGACCGCAAGGGACACAAACTGGTGCTGGAATCTAGTATCCTCCTCAGTGCGCTGGCCGTGGGACTGGCGGCACTGGCTCCTGTCCCCACCTGGTTCTATGTCGTCTTTGCCCTCATCGGCGCCAGTGCCGCTGGTTTCATGCTCTCCGGCATCATGATCGTATTCGAGTTCAGCGCCCCCGACGTGCGCCCGACCTACATCGGATTGAACAATACAATGGGCGGGCTCGTGAATATCATTGCGCCGCTGCTCGGCGGCTGGCTGGCCGGAGCGGTGGGGTACCGGGTGCTCTTCGCCGTGGCCTTTGTGATTGGACTGGCAGGGTTTGCCTTGCTGCACTGGTCGGTGCACGAGCCCCGACAGACACTATCTATCTCCAGAGAAGAAGCATAAGATGTTCAAGCGCCGAAAAAACCGTCGTGTGCTCCATCTGCTCCTGTGGCTGGTCCCGCTGCTCGTCGTCGGGCTGACCGCGCAATCCGTCGTCGTGGCTCACCAGACCCGCACACGGGGTCTCCCCGACGATTTCCCCGTGCCCGTGGCCGAGGCCGATGTGCCCATCCTCGGCGTCAACGTTGCGCTGGAGCAATACGACGCCGAAGAGTTGGAAGCCACGCTGACCCGCATCGCCGAGGGAGGCTTTGTCTGGGTGCGCCAGCCCTTTTACTGGAGCCAGATCGAGCCCAGTTGTGGGACAGGCTTTCTAGCCTGTCAGGGTGGCAGACTGGAAAGTCTGCCCCACCGCTTTGACTGGACGGTTCCCGACCACATCATGGCCGCGCTGGCCCGCCACCCCGAACTGCAACCAGTGGCCGTGCTCGACGACTGTAGGGGCGCGGTCACCGTGCCCCTACCCCCACCTGCTGACCCCGACCGCTTCGCCACTTTCGCCGGTGCCTTCGCCGCCCGCTACGGCGAGCAGGTGGACTATTACCAGGTGTGGGACGAACCGAACTTGACGGCCCACTGGGGCGGTGGCCCCGTCAACCCGCCCGCCTACGCCGATCTCTTGGCCCGCACCGCCCGCGCCATCCGCGCCGCTGATCCCGACGCCCGCATCCTCCTGGCCGGCCTGGCTCCCACCGTCGAGACCGGCCCGCAGAATTTGAGCGACGCCCGCTTCCTGGAGCAACTCTACCAGGCGGGTGCCGCGCCCTACTTTGACATCGTATCTGGCAAACCCTACGGCTTTGACACCGGCCCTGACGACCGGCGCGTTGACGAGACAGTGCTGAACTTTTCGCGGTTACTTTTGCTGCGGGAGGTGATGGTCGAGCACGGCGACGCAGGCAAACCGATCTGGGCCAGCCATTGGGGATGGAACGCGCTGCCGCCCACCTGGACGGGTGCCCCATCTGTCTGGGGCCAGACCGACGAGATGACGCAGGCGACCCGCACCGTCGCGGCGCTGGAACGAGCGCGGGCCGAGTGGCCCTGGGCCGGCGCGTTTTTCCTGGACCACTTTCAGCCCGCTGTTCCCCTCGACGACCCGCGCTGGGGCTTTGCGCTGCTGTCGCCTGATGGCGTTGCCCGCCCGGTCTACGAGACGGTGACGGCTTGGGCCGCCGCGCTTCCTGATGCCGCTCCCGTCGGCGGCTACCCGGCGCTCAACCCCCGGGCGACCTACGAGGGCGACTGGCGCGTGGGACCGCTGGGCGCCGATGTCCCTTCCAGCGGCAGCCGGGCCACATTTCGCTTCGATGGCCCGGCCGTCGCGCTGACGGTGCGGCGGGGCCCGTACCGCGCCTTCCTCTACGTCACGGTGGACGGCGAACCGGCCAACGCTCTCCCTCGTGACAAAACAGGCCGCGCCTACGTCGTGCTCTACGACAGCGAGCCCGCCGTCGTGACCGTCCCCCTGGCGACTGGCCTGCCCCCCGGCCTGCACACCGTCGAGATCGTGGCCGAAAGAGGACAGGACCAGTGGGCGCTGGTAGACTGGCGCGTGAGCACAGAGCCGGTGCGCGACAACTTTGGCTGGAAGATAACCGGGCTGACAGCGGCAGGGCTGGTGCTGGTGGCGCTTTTGGTGCGCGATGCGCGGCGGGTGGATTGGACTACGTTGGCCCAACAATTCCTCGCCTGGCCCGAGTGGGCGCAGATAGCACTAATCGTGGGACTGACCGCCCTACTCTGGGCCACCGCCGGCGTCAGTTGGGGCCGGGACTGGTCCAGCCCGTGGCTCGTCGCCAGTCTGCTGACGTTGCCCGCGCTGACCGTCTTCTTCGCACTGCGCCCCGACCTGGGATTGGCACTGGTCGCCTTCACCGCGCCGTTTTACCTGCACCCTGGCAACATGCTCTACCGGGCGCTTAGCCTGCCAGAGGCGCTGGTGGGCCTGTGCGCAGTGGGAATTGCGAGTCGGCGAGTCGGCGAGTCGACGAGTCGGCGCATTTCTCCCATTGACTGCTCCGTCCTGCTATTGGTGTTAGCAGCAGTGGTGGCCGGGTTGGCCGCTGCCGACAAGATGGCGGCGCTCTTTGAATTGTGGACAGTTTTCCTGTTCCCAGCATTATACTACGTGCTGCTGCGGCTGACTCGCCCGGATGACCGGGCCAGGTGGCGGATTGTAGACGGCTTTATCCTGGGTGGCGTCACAGTGGCGCTCATCGGGTTGGCGCAGTACGTGCTGGGGCGCAACGTCGTTCTCGCCGAGGGGGGACTGCCGCGCCTGCAAAGCGTCTACTACTCGCCCAACAGCGCGGGGCTGTACCTGGGACGAGTGTGGCCGCTGCTCGTGGCCGTTGCTGTGCTACCTTCCAGCTCCGTCTGTTCCACGGCGGCGCGTCACCGCCGGACGCTCTACGCGCTGGCGCTGCTGGTGGTGACGCCGGCGCTAGGGCTGACCTTTTCGCGGGGGACGCTTCTCCTGGCACTGCCGGCGGCGCTATTGGTGATGGGCTGGCAGGCCGGGATAGGGGCGCGGGCACCATGCCCCTACCGCTGGGCGGCGCTGGCGCTCGTCGTGATCGGCGGACTGGCGCTCATTCCGCTGTTCCTGTACCTGCCGCGTTTTGCCTCGCTGTTCGACCTGCAACAGGGAAGCACCTTCTTTCGGCTGGAACTGTGGCGCAGTAGCCTGACACTGATCCGCGAACATCCCTGGTTCGGCGTCGGGCCGGGCAACTTTTTGGCTGCCTATCGCACCCGCTACGTGCTCCCCTCCGCCTGGCAAGAGTTCAATCTGCAGCACCCACACAACGTCTACCTGGACCATTGGACACGGCTAGGACTGCTGGGGCTGCTGGCGGGGGTGGTGGTACAAGTGGCGTTTTTCAAATCAGCGAGTCGGCGAGTCGGCGAGTCAGCGAGTCAGCGAGTCTTGGGAACAGACGGAGCGGGTGTTTCTATTCCTTTGCTCTTGGGATTCATAGGTAGTATGGCCGCGATGCTGGCCCACGGCCTGGTGGACAATACACTGTTTTTCCCCGACCTGACGTTGGTCTTTTTCCTGACGTTGGCGTTGACCCAACGAGCACACGCGGTCTCATCGTTGGACGCTGGATCGTCTCCTGTTTGACAGACAGCGTAAGGGAAGTATAATCGCGGCATAATATTGTGCAAGAAACGGGCACTTGTTTGTACCTGCTCAAAAGTGGGGCAATGTAGTCGAGGTTTCCATACCTCGCGGGCATTTGGGCGCGCATGATCCGCCAGCCCTGCCGATCCGTGTTCCTTGATGGCCGAAACGATGACCATATCTAATTTAGGCAATGACAAAGAGACGTCCACGTAAACGCAAAAGGACCCAGCAGCGAGCCAAGCCCCTCATCCGCCTCACACTCGACCAGCAACTCGACATCCTGGGCTATGCGCTGCTCGCCATCGCCCTGTTCACCCTCCTCAGTTTCCTCTCCGCCAGCCGCGGGCTGATCCCAGACTGGTGGCTGGGACTATTACGGCGTACCTTTGGCTGGGGCGCCTACCTGACGCCATTGCTCGTCGGCGCGGTGGGGTTATGGCTCGTCCTGCGACGCTTTGGCGAGCGCCTCCCCCGCGTGACCATCCCGCAGATCGTGGGTGTACTGCTGGGCTACGTGGCCCTGCTGATCACGCTCCACTTGCCGGCGGCGTTCATCATGTTCGACGGCGACTTTCGGGCTGCGGCCATGGCCGGTCACGGCGGCGGCCACCTGGGCGCAATGCTGGGCCGGCTGCTTCTGGATGGGCTGGGCGGCGCGGGGCTATTCGTCGCACTTGTCACCTGGTGGCTGATCGTCATCGCGCTCGCCTTTGGGCTCACGGCCCAGGACGCGCTGCGGGCACTCGATCACCTGCGGCTCCGTCGCTCCGGTAGGGGCGCGGTTACCGCGCCCCTACCTACACCGCACCGCCCGCTGCACGGGACGCCCACGGTCCCGGCGAGGGCTGTCGCTTCCGCCCCACCACACCTCATCGGCGGCGTCCAACTGTGGCAACTTCCCCCGCTCGACGGGATCCTCGAGCCCGGCAGCAAGCAGGACTTTAGCGCGGGGATACTGCGCCAGCAGGCGCGCATCATCGAGGAGACACTCGCCAGCCTGGGCGCGCCAGTCAGGGTCAGAGAGATCAACCGGGGGCCGACAGTGACCCAGTTTGGCATCGAACCCCTCGTGATCACCAACCACAATGGCAAGGAGACCAAAGTCAAGGTCAACCGCATCGCTGGCCGACGACCTGGCGCTGGCGCTGGAAGCCCGGACGCTGCGCGTCGAAGCCCCCATCCCCGGCAAGAGTCTGGTCGGCATCGAGGTGCCCAACCCGGAGGTTTCGCTCGTCGCGCTGCGGGACGTGATGGAGACCGATGCTTATGCGGAAGTGGACTCCCGGCTGCGGTTGTGCCTGGGGCAGAACGTCTCTGGCAGCCCGGTCGTCACTGATTTGACTGCTATGCCTCACCTGCTCATCGCCGGCACGACCGGCTCTGGCAAATCGGTCTGCATCAACTCTATCATCGCCGCGCTGCTTTTGCAGAACACCCCCGACGATCTCAAATTCCTGATGGTGGACCCCAAGCGGGTTGAGTTGACGGGGTATAATGGCATCCCGCACCTCCTGTCGCAGGTTGTGGTGGAAATGGAACGGGTGACGGGTGCGCTCCAGTGGGTACTGCGCGAGATGGACGGGAGATACCAGCGTTTCTCCGAGGTGCGCTCCACCCACATCCGCGACTATAACGAGCGCGTCGCGCCGGGCCTGGGCCAAAAGCGTCTGCCCTACATCGTGGTCGTCGTGGACGAACTGGCAGACCTGATGATGATGGCCCCACAAGAGACAGAACGCGCCCTGTGCCGCATCGCCCAGATGTCGCGGGCAACCGGCATCCATCTGGTGATCGCCACCCAGCGCCCCAGCGTGGACGTGGTCACCGGGCTGATCAAGGCCAACTTTCCGGCGCGCATCGCCTTTAACGTAGCCTCGGCCGTGGATTCGCGGGTCATCCTCGACGTGCCCGGCGCCGAACAACTGTTGGGCCAGGGCGACATGCTGTTTCTGCCCCCCGACGTCGGCATCCCCTTGCGGTTGCAGGGCGCCTTTGTCTCCGACGAGGAACTGCGCCGGCTGGTACAATATTGGAAGGAGCAGGCGAGGCCAGAGGCGGTACCGGCCGAAAAGCCGGGCGAAAAGGTAGTGCAACAACCACTGTGGGAAGAGATGCGCCAGCGCGAGCGCAAAGCGCAATTCGCGGACGAATTACTGCCCGACGTGATCGATCTGGTGCTGCGGGAGAACCGGGCCTCCATCTCGCTCCTGCAGCGCAAACTGCGCATCGGTTACACGCGGGCCGCGCGGATAATGGACATTCTCGAAGAAAACGAGGTCGTGGGGCCGCAACCGCCGGGCGGCAAGGCCCGCGAAGTCTTCCCCAGCGCGGCCAACGCGCTACTCCGGGGGGAAGACGATGAGTCGCCCAATCCATAAACTGGCCTGACGATGCCTACTCCAGTTATGCACCTGGCCCTGGCCGAGGAAATCCTGCGTGGGGACGCTCTCCCTCCCGCCGTCCACCGCCTGCTGACCCGGCAGCGCGGCCCATTCTTGCTGGGCAACACCGCGCCCGACATTCAGACGATCAGCGGGCAGACCCGCGCCGAGACGCATTTTTACTCTATCCCACGCACCTCTGATCGCCCAGCCCACGAAATACTGTTCGCTGCCCATCCAGTGCTGGCCCACGCGGAACGACTGCCACCGGCGCAGGCCGCCTTCGTCGCCGGTTACATCTCCCACTTGCTACTGGATGAACTATGGCTCGGTGACATCTTTCTGCGCTACTTCTGGCAGGACTGGAGTACCTGGCGCGAGCGCATGTTCCTGCACAACGTTCTGCGCACGTGGATGGACGCCCGCGATCAGCAACAACTCGACGGCAACGTGTCTGCGGCGCTGCGCGGGGCCGATCCTCGTGACTGGCTGCCCTTCGTCAGCGACAAACACCTGCGGACGTGGCGCGATTGGCTGGTCGAGCAATTCAGGCCGGGGAACAGCGTGCAAACCGCCGAGGTCTTTGCCCGGCGGATGGGCGTACCGGCGGCGGAAGTGGAAGCAGTCTCGAGTTCACCGCAGCAGATGGAGCAGCGTGTTTTCCATCACATCCCACGGGCCGCGCTACAATCCTTTCACGACACAGGCTACGAGCGCAGCGTGGCGCTGATTGCACAGTACCTGTAGGGGCGCGGTCACCGCGCCCCTACCAATCGAGGAGGTCTACACATGAATGTCCTGGTCACCGGCGGCGCTGGCTACATCGGCAGTGTCGTCGCCGACGAATTGCTCAAGGCCGGCCACGCCGTCACCGTCTACGACAGCCTGGTTCACGGCCACCGTGCTGCTGTGCCCGCAGGTGCTTACTTCGTCCAGGGAGACATCCTGGACGACTCTGCACTGGGCCGGGCGATGGCAGAGGGCCGCTTTGACGCGGTGATGCACTTTGCTGCTTTCATCGAGGCGGGAGAGTCTATGCGCGAGCCGGGCCAATTCTTTCGCAACAATGTCAGTGGCAGCCTGAACCTGATCGAGGCCAGCGTCGCCCATTCCATCTCCCGCTTTGTCTTTTCCTCCAGCGCCGGCGTCTATGCCAGCAAGGACACACCATTGACGGAGGACGACCCTCTGAAACCGGCCAGTGTCTACGGGCAAACCAAGTTGATGATTGAGCAGATGCTGGACTGGTACCACCGCATCCACGGCCTGCACTATGCGGCGCTGCGCTACTTTAACGCGGCCGGCGCCTCCCCCTCCGGCGAGCGAGGTGAGGCCCATGCTCCAGAGACGCATATCATCCCGCTCACCTTGCAAGTGGCGCTGGGCCAGCGCGCCAAGATCGCCATCTTTGGCGACGACTACCCCACCCGCGACGGCACCTGCGTGCGCGACTATATCCACGTGACCGACCTGGCCCAGGCCCACATCCTGGCCCTGCACGCCCTCGACGAGGGTAGCCACGTCTACAACCTGGGCAACGGTCTGGGGTTCACCGTCAAAGAGGTCATCGAGACCTGCCGGCAAGTGACAGGCCACTCCATCCCGGCCGAGATCGGCCCCCGCCGCCCCGGCGACCCGGCCGAACTGGTGGCCGGCAGCGCCAAGAGCCGGCGAGAACTGGGATGGGAGCCACAGTACCCCGACCTGCGCACCATCGTCGAGCATGCCTGGGAGTGGCACCGCACGCATCCGCATGGGTATGGGGATTAGGGGCGGAGCGGGTGTCCGCGTTTGATTCTGGGAGTAGAATGAGGTATGATTTGGTAAAGAAACGGCAACCGGCAAGCAGACACCAACACAGGAGATGGCGACGATGGACGAAATGAGGCTACTGGAGCATACCCAACAATTCGTGATGCATCCTTAGCGCCGATCATTTAGACTCCGACCGGTTGGCTTTCAGCGGCGAAATTCTGACACTGATTGCCTCGTGGCTGGCGAGTCAGTAGGGATGTATATTTATGGATGAGAATGTCCAAGTGATTGTCGGCAAATTGCTAAAGCAACGCGGGTTGACCCTGGCGGTGGCCGAATCATGTACCGGCGGCCTTATCGGTCATCGCATCACTGACGTTCCCGGCAGTTCGGCTTACTACCAGGGATCTATCACGGCTTATTCCTACGATGTTAAGGAGATGGTTCTACACGTGCGGCACGACACGCTGTATCACTATGGCGCGGTGAGCGAACAGACGGCGCGGGAGATGGCACAGGGCGTGAGGCGGGTCTTCCGCGCAGATGTCGGCCTGTCCGTGACCGGCATCGCGGGGCCGGGCGGGGGTATGCCGGGAAAGCCCGTGGGCCTGGTCTACGTCGCACTGGCTGCGCCGGATGGCGAGTGGGTGGAGCGGCACGTGTGGAGTGGCAATCGCTGGGAGAACAAGGCCCGCTCGGCCAAGGCCGCGCTCGATCTGTTGCGTCGTTACCTGGAGGAGCGATTGTGATGGTCGCGAGTGAAACGACTGCCGTCGAGGTGCATTTCAGCGCGTGGGCAGGGTACGGGAAGGAAGTAAGTTAGTTTGTTTGGAAGACGTGCTCGAAACGGGGTGCGTCACTTTGACCCTTATCGTGACTCTGGGCCGGTCGTTGAATTGATCGCCGCTGCCTTTGGCGACAAGTTAGACCCTGCCGGCCAGGTAGCGCTGGAGAGGATGCGCCGCAAGGCCCGCTGGGACCCGCTGCTGGGGTGGCTGTACTGGCCGGGAGGGAGCGGTGAAGCCGTTGCACCGGGCTTTGTGTGGGTTGAGGAAGGGCGCGTGGTGGGCAACGTCTCACTGCGGCGCGCTCCGGCGCGGGGCGGTTTTCTCATTGGCAACGTGGCCGTTCATCCTGCCTGGCA
>CAYQTW010000088.1:0-10134 GCA_964420485.1 uncultured Anaerolineales bacterium | reverse complement strand
TGGGGCTGGCATCCTTCGTGGCCTTGGCCCGGCCGGCGGTGGCCAAGCCGGCCGGCGTCACCCCGCTGCCGCCGGTCGAGGAGACGGACGGGCGAGCGGGGGCGTGTTACTCTTTCTACTACGACCCGCCTGAAGGACCCACACGTCCCTTCGTTCATAAGGCCCAGGACGCTGGCTCCCGCTGGGATCGCTTCGACTTCAACTGGCACAACCTCGAGACATCTGATGGGGTTTGGGACCCTGGTGTCCGCGATGGCTACGACACCCTGGTGAACGATCTGCACGCTGCCAAGATGAACATGGTCGGCATCCTGCTCTGGACCCCCGACTGGGCCGCCACCGGTGGAGTGACTGGCCTTCCCCATCCCAGTTTCGACCAGCGACCCTCAGACTGGCACGCGCCGGTTCCCCACGACCCAATGTCTCCCCTGGTCGCCAGCGCGGCATCTTCTCCACCCCAGGGCCTCTACCTCCCGTGGGATGACCCTAACAACTATTGGGGACGCTTTGTCTATAAAGTCGTCGACCGCTACGACAACAAGATAAAACACTGGGAGATGTGGAACGAGCCCGAGTGGCCCTACTTTTGGACCGGCACGTCCACTGATTACGCTCAACTCCTCAAGGTAGGCTACCAGGCCACCAAAGCAGCCTGCCCTGATTGCACTGTGCTCTTTGGTGGGCTGCATTACTGGATGAACACCAACTATTACAAGTGGGTGCTGAATACTCTCAATCAGTACTCGGACGCGCCGGACAACAACTACTTTTTCGACGTGATGTCGGTCCACCTCTACAGCCGTTCCTCCAGCATCTATAACGAGGTAGAGAATATCCGCAGCGGGATGACAACCTACAACGTGGGCGACCATCCTATCTGGCTCACCGAGACCGGCGTGCCGGTGTGGGGCGATGACGCGGTGGCCCCCAAAGCCAAGTACGACTATGCCGCCACCCAGGGCGAGGCCGCCGCCTACGTGATCCAATCCTACGCCAACGGGTGGGCCTCCGAGATCGAGCGGTATTTTTTCTTCCGCACCAATGATGCTGACATGGGAGAGTACTTTGGGCTGCTCCGCAACGACCACACCCTACGCCCCGCCTACGTCGCCTACCAGGTCGCCACCACCTACCTCATCTCCCCTACCTCCGTCACTCGCACATCCACCGACTCTCACATGCGCGTCACGTTGTGGGGCACGCCACACGGCAAGGTCAGCACACTGTGGAACGAGAGCCCCACCGCCGGCGTCTACACGCTTACGGCCGCGCTCCCCACCGCCACCCTCGTAGACCGCTGGGGTGTCACCGAGACCATCGCTGCGACCGGTGGCGTCTACACCTTTACCCTGCCAGGGGCCACCGCCAGCACGGTCTCTAATCCCAACGACTATATCATCGGCGGCGACCCGCTGCTCGTCGTCGAGTCCGAGACGGTCAACGAACCGCCTACCTCCACCGTCCGCTCAATGCCGGCGGTCACCTGTTCCCCCACATTCACCGTCACCTGGGAGGGGCACGACAACGAGTCGGGCGTCTGGTTCTACGACGTGCAGATGCGCGACGGCGCCGGCGAGTGGGCCGACTGGCAGTCCTCGACCACCGTCACCTCCAGCCAGTACACCGGTGAACACGGCCACACCTACTACTTTCGCTCACGGGCCACTGACCACGTCGGCAACCACGCAGACTGGCCCGAGTCATCTCAGGTTTCCACTACACTCGACCTTTCCAGCACGTTCCATCTCAGCATCGAGGCCTTGTTCGCCGACGAGAATCGCAACGGCGTGTGGGACCCCATCAGCACGACGGATGAGATCACTTTGACCGAGGTGGCGCTGAGTTTCCGCGATGGGGCCGGACAGAACGTCGTCACTCCCACCATCGGAGACTCATGGGAGTTCACCACGACCGTCTATGCCGGGCAGACCTACCACCTGTGGGCTGAGAGCGCCGACAATGTGCGCGCTCTGTGGTTTACCTGGTCGCGAGGTGGGGAGGTGTACACGGCCACATACTCGGCGTTGGGCCTGTGGCCGGCGACGCGGAGTTACCTGCCGCTTGTCCTGAGGTAACTCGAAGGGCTTGTCCTGCGCAGTGGGGGATGCGCATCCAGCGGCAGTTGAAACTGCACTAACGGCTGCCAAGTCGGCCTTCGCCGACTGATTTTAACCCGCGAAGGCGGGTTTCGCAAACGTTGCCGCGACTTTTAGTCGCCAAGCTGAACAGTAACGCTTGGAAAAAAAGGCACCGCCGTGAACAGGCGGCGCCGGGCTGACTTTTATTTCTTGCTAACCTGCTGCTGGCGCGTGCAGTGTCCGGGCCTGTGCCCGGACGCGCGACCGCGACACCACGAACACGATTGCCCCCACCACCGACGCGATGGACACGAGGGAGCCCAACACGGCTGCGCCAATTACCACCGTCCGTCGCGGCCGCTTCGCCGGCGAAATCTGGTGCCTGGCATTATCCACCAATTCCCTCCCCAGGCTGCGCACAAAAGCCGCTGACGGCTGTACCGGCTGCATACTTTGCTGCAAGTGTTCGGCCAGTTGGAGCAGCGGAGATAGCCGGTTACGTTCCTCGGCGGTCACACTGAGCCGCTGCATAACTTGCGCTCCGCCAGTCAGCCCCTCGGCGTGGGCTGCCAGTACCTCAGCCATTCGTCTCTTGTTCATATTGCGTCCTCCCGTCCGTTCTCCTCGCTGACTAATTCCTTGCGCAGTGCCACCAGCGTCCGGTGGTAGAGCGACTTGATGGCCCCCTCTGTCCGTCCCATCACCTGTCCAATCTCGACATTGCTCATCTGTTCGACAAACTTGAGAATGAGCAATTGTTGCCGCTCCGGTGGCAACCGGCGGACCGCATCAAGCAGCCAGTCCTGTTCCTCGTGCTCTTCAGCCAGGGCAATGGGACCCTCTCGCCTGGGCATCCTCGTCACCAATTCATCCAGCGAGATGATCTGCCGCCGGCTGTGGTCTCGGTGCCAGTTAGCCACCAGGTTGTGCGCAATGCGGTACAGATACGCCGAGAAAGGGGCGCCCCGATCCACGTAACGAGAAAAGTGTTTTAACGCCCGGTAGAACGTGCGCGCCGTCAAGTCTTCCGCGTCGTGGTGATTGCTCGTGCGGTAGTAAATATAGTTATAGATGTTGCCCACGTACCGCTCGTACAGGAGGCCGAACATCTCTGGGTCCTCCTTTGCACGGGCAACGAGTGCCGCATCACTCTCTTCGTGCACACTCTCCACTTGTACTTCCCCTTTCTCATCTGATAGGGGGATGAGCGAACGGCATCTCAATCATGAGAACACCGTTGCTCCCTCTCGGTTGCGTCACTCTGTTGACGCGACACCAGTATAACAGAGGAATGGTGGCCGGTCAACTTTTGCTTCCTGTATACCTTGTCATTCTGGCCCTTTTATGCTACACTTGCTACCTACTCAATGTCATCAAGGATTGTAAAGACCTGCCAGGTTTCCGCCAGAGCTTTTGTGAGCCAGATTCGACACGATTAACAGTGTATTTCCGTTCGAAAGTGCCTCATAAAACCTGACAGGTCTGGTTCTCATCTCTTGATGACATTGGCTATCCACTCAAACTAGATCGAGGGAGAACTATGCACAAACGCGCGCTGGTTGTAGGAATGACATTAGTGATGATTCTGCTCATTGTGGGCTCGCCGGGCTGGGCAGCGCCGCAGCCTCAAGCACGATCGGTCATCACCCACCCAACCGACGGGATGACCGTCAGCGGTGTGGTGGAGGTCGCAGGCATCGCCACCCATCCCAATATGAACTTTTACCAGTTGCGCTACGCCGCCGGACCGGAGGAGACTGGCGGCTCTCAATGGGTAGATTTTGCCATCGTCGAAGGAACGCAAGTGGAGAATAATGTGCTGGGTGCATGGGATACCACTACCCTCCCCGATGGCCAGTACACGTTGGCACTTGCCGTCTGGGGGACGGGGGACGACCCCGGTAATCCCTATCTCTTCTTCGTCAGGCGCCTTACCGTGAACAACGCCCAACCCGTCGAGACGCCGACGACCGAGCCGCCAACACCAGAACCGATGCCCACCGCCGTCGCCGGGCCGACGCATACGCCGGTCTCTGTCGAGCAGCCCGCCACCTCCACGCCGCGACCATCCCCCACACCCCTCGAAGGGGAGGGCGAGGAGATCCCTACGCCTGTCGTGGGCGAGGGTGAACAGCCAGGTTTTACATTTGATGTTGACACACTACGCCAGGCTTTTTGCAACGGTGGCCTGATCACCACGTCACTGCTTGCCTTGTGGGGGTTGTACCTGTTGGCAAAGGCCATCGTGCGCTGGTTCCTACGCCGGCGCACGAATCGGCCTCCAGGTGGGATGTAGCAGTGGAACCCTATCCTTCGACAGCCTCAGGACGTAGCCTCATCGCCGGATTGGGCAATCCAGGCCGAGAATACGCCGCGAACCGGCACAATGTCGGCTTTCGCTGCGTCGAGCATCTGGCCGTTGCCCACGGCCTGGCCTTTGATAAGCGGCAGAAGCGGGCCCGCGTCGCCCTGGGAGCCATCGGGGAGTGGCGCGTCATCCTGGCTCAACCGCAGACGTTTATGAACGAGAGCGGGCGCGCGGTCGCTCCATTGGCTCATTTCTATCGCGTGCCACTAGAGCGCTTGCTCGTGGTCTACGACGACCTCGACCTGCCGCCAGGCACGGTGCGCCTGCGGCCGGAGGGAGGCAGCGGCGGCCACAAGGGAATACGCTCCATCATTGAGCACCTGGGCAGCCAGGAATTTGCTCGCCTGCGCATCGGCATTGGTCGCCCGCCGGGGCGGATGAACCCGGCCGCCTACGTGTTGCAGGATTTCTCGGCGGAAGAAGAACCGCTGCTGGCGGAAACGTTGGAACGGGCCGTGGCCGCTATCGAGACCTGGTTGCGCGAGGGGATAACGGTGGCGATGGATCGTTATAATCAAAGGACTCGTTTGCTGCCTAGCGAATGAATTCGCAGCAACATCTGCCAAGTTGCCCTGCGGCGACTGGGACAATCGGCGCAGGCCGATTTTGCAAGCGTCACACGCGGTTTCAACGTATC
This sequence comes from uncultured Anaerolineales bacterium, assembly GCA_964420485.1. GTDB lineage: Bacteria > Chloroflexota > Anaerolineae > B4-G1 > B4-G1 > CAYQTW01. The sequence continues at coordinate 5,051 of CAYQTW010000088.1, read as the reverse complement.
TGCTCAATAAAGTGGGGCAATGTAGCCGAGGTTTCCATACCTCGCGGGCATAACGCGCTATGGAAAGCGCGGCTACGTTAAAAGTGCCCCAGAATATTGAGATGATACGTTTCAACCGCCGTGCGGCCATTCCCGTGATTTACTCATGTCATACCATAGCCAATTCCAATGCATCCGTGGCTGCGGCCGCCATTACTCCATCTACGACGTCATCTACCGCTGCGAAGACTGCGGCGGGCTGCTGGACGTGGAGCACGATCTGGAAGCGCTCGAGACCCGCAGTGGGGCCGAGTGGAAGGCGCTGTTCGAGCAGCGCACCCGCTCCATCGAGTGGCCCTACAGCAGCGGCGTGTGGAGTAAAAAGGAATGGGTCTGCCCCCAGGTGGAGCTCTCCAACGTCGTCTCATTGGGCGAGGGGAACACCGCTCTCCTGCGGGTCGAGCAACTGGGGCGCGAGAGCGGCCTGCCCGACCTGTGGGTCAAGCAATGCGGCACCAGCCACACCGGGTCGTTCAAAGACCTGGGAATGACAGTGCTGGTCTCAGTCGTAAAGCAGATGATCAGCGACGGGAAGCCGATCCGGGCGGTGGCCTGCGCCTCCACCGGCGACACCTCGGCCGCGCTGGCCGCCTACTGCGCCGCCGCTGGCATCCCCGCCATCGTCTTTTTGCCCCGGGGCAAAGTCTCCACCGCGCAACTGGTCCAGCCTATCGCCCACGGCGCGCTGGTGCTGGCGCTCGACACTGACTTTGACGGCTGCATGCGCATCGTGCAGCAGGTGACGGCCGACCAGACCATCTACCTGGCCAATTCGATGAACTCGCTGCGCATCGAGGGCCAAAAGACGGTGGCTATCGAGATCACCCAGCAACTGGGCTGGCAGGCGCCGGACTGGGTGGTCATCCCGGCGGGCAACCTGGGCAACGTCAGCGGACTGGGCCGGGGCTTTCTGATGATGAAAGAGTTGGGCCTGATTGACCAGTTGCCGCGCATCGCCTGCGCCCAGGCCGCAAACGCCAACCCGCTCTACCTGAGTTACCTGGCGGGGTTCGAGGAATACCGGCCGGTGCCGGCGCAAAAGACGCTGGCCAGCGCCATCCAGATCGGTGCGCCGGTCAGTTACGAGCGGGCGGTAAAGGTATTGCGGGCTTTTGACGGCGTGGTCGAGCAGGCCAGCGAGGATGAACTGGCCGATGCGTCCGCCCGCGCCGACCGGGCCGGTCTATACTGCTGCCCCCAGACCGGCGTAGCGCTGGCGGCGCTGTTCAAACTGGTGGAGCGGGGCCAGATTTTGCCGGAACATCGCGTCGTCGTCATCTCCACCGCTCACGGACTAAAGTTCACCCGCTTCAAGGTGGACTACCACGAGCAGACGCTGGCAGACGTGGTCGCCCGCCACGCCAACCCGCCGCTAGAGTTGCCGGCCGACGTTCAGGCGGTGCGCCAAGCGATTGACCGGGCGATTGGGTAGCGGCTGAGATCACATCGTAGGACAAGTTGCTAACTTGACTAACTGCGCAAGTTGCGTTATCCTTATTACGTTTTACGCATTACGCTTGGGGGTGGTTGGGGCCCGGTGGCTTCCCCGGTCTTCAAAACCGGTGGCGGGCCGCGCAGAGCGGGCCGCGGTGGGTTCGACTCCCATCCACTCCCGCCAGCAAAAAGGCAGGGCCGCTGAACAAACTCAGCGGCCCTGGTTCTTTGTGCGCACCGTATCCTGTCAGAGCCGTTCCCTCAACTCGGTCACTTTTTCGCGCAACTGCACGATGCGCGCCTGCGTGTCCTTCTCCCCGGCGAAACGGGTGAGGCGATGCTTGCTAAAGGCTAGTTCCGTCGCCAAACGGTAATAGCGGCCCAGATTCCACCACCGCCTCCAGTCGCCTTTGAGCAGAGCGTTCGTCCGCGCCGCCACCCGCTTGACGTAAGAGCACACCACGTTGTAATCCTCCTGAACCAGCGTGCCCAGTTCCACCTCGTCGGCCAGGAAAGTGACGATCCGGCGCTGCTCCAGCACCGAGGCCCACACGATGATGACAAGCAGCACCAACACGCCGCCCCAGTCAGAGATAAAGGCGATCAGACAAGGCCAGCACAATTCACCGCCCAGCGTCACACCGCCGTTGTGAACACCGTGAGCCATCATCCCTAGAAGCAAGCCCACGACAGGTGCGCTGATCTTGACCAGCCAGTTGTTTGCGGTGCGCGCCAACGCCACCCCCAGGCCGGTCAGGCCGGTGAACAGGGCGTGGTTGAGACCAAAGATAAAGGCGCGGAGTGCTGCCAGTAGACCCATTCCAACCAGGCCACCTGCGAAAAATGCACCGCCGAAATAAAGCACGTTCTCCACGGCGGCGAAACCGAAACCCACCAGTCCGCCGTAGATGATGCCGTCAAGGGGACTATCAATCTCCTTGCGGAAGAGAAGTAGTAGAAACACTACCGCCATCCCCTTGAATATCTCTTCGGCGATGGGAGCAACCACGGCCACACCGACCAGGTTAGCGGCCACCGGCTCGACAAAGTAAGAGATGGGAATGTCCAAAACGAATTCGGCGATGATGGAAAAGATGATGGCGGGGACCGCGCCCCACAGGAAAGCGGCGATGAGCAAGCCCAACGGCTCCTTCTCGTAGCGGTCAAACCACCACAAGACGAGCGCGTAGACGACCATCGGCAGGATGCCGACAGTGAGGACGAGTAGGATGCCGATCAGGATTGCCATAGACGGGCTCCGCCAGGCGTGGCCCGGGTGCTCCCAGGCCGCGGGTCATTCATCGCAGTTCCAGTGCCTTTTTCAACCGAACGTCTACCTCGGCTATCAGGCACTTGCTTAGTCGCCCCAGGCGACCTGTCAGCAGTGTGCGATCTAGCGTCATCAGTTTTCCACACCGCACCAGCGATGTCACCCGACTACCACTCCTCGTCTCAGGCTGTCGCCCATTCAAACCGCTCCTTCAGGTCATCGTCGCTATACAGGTCAGGCTCGTTGGCCAGCCAGTCAAACGCTCCTCCTTGCATGGCTAGATAAGATAGTTCGCCGGCGCTCGGCTCACTAAGGTTCAATTCCGGCCTGCTCATCACAGCGGTCATTATACGCAGCGTGGCCTCCAGCACGTCGGCCAGGGCCGTGCTTTCCTCTGGTGAAAGGTGGATCTTGAGCCGCTGGCGAGTTGCACCGGCCAGCCGTGCCTGTTGAGCCAGCGTGTACAATTGCGTCCAGGTAGCCTGTCCAACAGTCATTGTACCCTCTCCCTCTAGGGCAATCGCTTTTATCCTGATCTCTTGCCCATTTGTCATTCTGAGCGACCGTAGGGAGCGAAGAATCTCGATTTCGCCGCGCAAAGAGGAGATTCTTCGTCGCTTCGCTCCTCAGAATGACAGTTTGGAGCGACTCAAAATATAAAAGCGATTGCCCTATCTCCCTCTTTTCTTTCCAGTAAATTCCCTGTGATTGTGATACATCATATCACGATTCATCCAGACGCCCAAAAATATCCAACCTGTCTACGGCAGCCACGATTGGACGTCCCAGTCACCAGCGGCCTCGTCGTAGGCCAGCGTAAAGTGGCGTCCGTCGGCGGTGCGGACGCGGAAGGCCGGGCCGGCCGGTGTGCGCCACTGCCGCTCGACCTCCTCCACCGCCACCCGTTCCCCTTCCCAGACGAAGGCGCGCGGGCGCTCGGGGTAGCGGACGCCAGCGTAACATTCGACGATGACATCTGGCATTGTCATAACTCCAGTGAGTGCAGGTAGACTATCAGGTTTCCAGATTCAAAACTCCAGATAGCCCCGCTTATGCCGGCCATCAATGTGCAAAACACCAGCCGTAAGTACATCCTTAAAGCCCAGAACGATAGGCACATCGTCAGTATCCGCCAGATCCGCGTCAATACAAAAGTCCTGGGTTGCCCATTGCTCGTCCAGCAGGCAACAAGTAATCCGACTAAATGTCACTGGCAGAACGCAATCTTCTTTGGCTACGAGTCCCCGAATGGAGTAGTCTTTGAGCATTTCCACCTCACACTGTTGCCATACGCGACGAGGGATAATGGACAACGGAGAGCCGGTATCTACCAAAGCCCACTCTGCCTTGGTATATCCATGCGCTGTCTTGAAGGCAATTGCACACAAGGCCCGAACAGATTCCACTTCCAATGGGGCAAGGTCCGGGATAAGGCGTGTATAAAGCCACAGTTTGATTCTAGTAGACACGGCTGCTTTCTTCGACGAAAAAGGTCGCACATTTCTCGGGATCCAGATCCGCGTGCGGGTCTAGCATTTCCCATTGGCCCTCCTCCAGGACGGCCACGATCCGTTGTTCCTGAACAGCAACCCACCGGTTAGCATAATTGGGCAGGAATTCATTCGCGTGTTCAAAGAACCACCGGCTCTCTTTCCAAAAATCTTTGGGGATAGTCGTTTGTGGAGTAGACATCGTACTCTCCTCTCAAGGTGAAGCGGTCACAATTCCAAAGAGCGCAGGTACTCGACCAACTCGTCCCGCACATCATCGCGCCGCAGGGCCATCTGGATGTTGGCCTTCAGTTGGCGCAACGGGTCTCCGGCGGCCATCCACAAGCCCTCGATGGGCTGCACGATGACGGACGAGCGGGCCGCCAGCCGGTCCACCGCGTCTGTCAGCCACAGTTCCCCCCCCCGCCCCAACTCCGAGCCTTGTAGTACGTCGAACAGTTCCGGCGTAAAGATAAAGTGGCCGATCTGCACCCAGTTGGAGGGAGCGGCACCCGGCACGGGCTTTTCAACGATGCGCTTCATTTCATTGTCGGAGCCGGGCTTTAGCTCGATGCATCCGTACAGGTGCGTCTCCTCGTCCGGGACGCGCTGGGTGGCGAGGACGGCCGCCGGCCGGAACCTCTCGAACGTTTCGAGCATCTGCTGTGGCACCGGCACGTCGCCGATGATGATGTCGTCGCCGAACATGTAGTAGAACGGCTCGCCGGGGGTCAGCCAGGGGCGGGCGGCTAGGGCGGGCGAACCGTTGCCGTAGGGCAGGTGCTCCGGCTGGCGGACGAGGATGATTTCGGCCAGTT
>CAYQTW010000087.1:0-10234 GCA_964420485.1 uncultured Anaerolineales bacterium | reverse complement strand
CACTGGTCTGCCAGGCGATGGCGTAACTGAGGAGCGGGAGAAGAGCAGAGAGCAGGGCGAAGGGGAGTTGAAGGGCGAAAAAGGAGCCGGAAAAAAGGGCCGCGAAGGGGACCGCCAGGAGAGAGGGGAGCGGCATCCAGTAGAGGAAACCTGGGTGGGGCAGGCCCGCCGGGCCGTCCAGGTAGTGCCAGAGGAAAGGCTCGTTGAGGCCACCACCCCGAGCCATCTGCACCGCCCCGGCGGCGTAGTAGGCCGCGTCCATATAACCGGGGTGGGGAATGAAGGCCGCCACGGTCAGCCGCGCGGCCAAGGCCAGGAGGAACAGCCACAGCATGTCCCGTCGGGTCTGGCTCATTGTGACTCCTCCGCTGTGACCCGATAGACTGTCACCTCCCCTCGTCGGAAGACCGGCTCCAGGTAGGGGACTGTGGCGGGATCAAAGCCGCCCAGCGCCCGTTCCTCCGGCCCGTGGAAGACGTGGGTGATCTGGTGCCGGCACAAAAGGGCCACGCGCCAGGGGTCTGTCGTGGCAGCGTCGAAGAACGTCGCCACCTGTGTCTCCCGCTCAGGCCAATCAAGCGTCTCGGCCCAATGTCCGAGAAAGACGCGCCGGCCTGTCCAGGCTGGGATGAGATTGCCGGTCTCGTAGGAAGCCAGAAACGTATTATCCCAGCCCAGGTTGTCGGCCATCCAGTCGAAAGCAGCCAACTGGTCAGCGGAATGGAACAGTGCCGGCGAACGCGCCCACACGACCAGGCTGGCTGATCCCACCAGGTAGAGGTTCGACAACCACGTTAGTGCAATTAGAAGGCTACGCACCAGCCAGACGGCGCGCCGGCGCGGGTATCCCAGGCGGGCCAACGCGCGCACCGGACGGCTGCGCGCCACGACCGGGAGCACACAACGGTGCAACCCCACGGCCGCCAGCAGGCTGATGGGTATATGCACTCCTTCGAGCAGTCGTCGTTGCAGATTGAACGGTGCATACGCCAATAAAAAAGTCGCTGTCACCCAAGAGACGAGAAAGACGCCCCTGCGATCCCGGCGCTTGACCATATCAAAAGTTCCCGCTAATGCCAACAGTCCCAGGAGTCCGTAGCCCGACAGAAAATACTGAGGTGGCGGGGAGGTCATAGTGGCCTGACCCCACGAGGTGAGCACCGGGTCGGCACGAAAGGCCAACAGCAGATACACTCCCACTATGCCCGCACCTGATAGAATTGGCAATCCGCTTACCATCCAGTGATCAGGAAAACGGCGCCCGGTGATCCACAAATAGACCCCATAAACAGCTAACACTCCTCCTATGACCAATGCCAGTGTCGGATGCACAGCAGTGGCTATAAAGGCCGCTGCCCCTCCTATCAGCAGGGAAGCCGGCCGCCGGTTTGCATCATAAGCCAGCGCGGCCCAAAAGGTGACTATCAGCGCAGTCCACGCTAATGCAAAGTGAGGAAAGGTCAGAATGCCCAGGAAGGTGTATGCGTCCAGAAACCAGAAATCAAGCGGTGAGATACCGCCCGGTCCGGTCGGCCAGAATATCTCGCTGAACCAGCCCACGCCAGAAGAGAGCGCCACTAACAGGAAAGCAGTCCAGCATACGGTATGCCGGCGGAGGCAAAAGCAGGCAAAACGATACACGACCAGCAACAGTACCAGGCCGCAGACTGCCCGCGCGCCGTGATAAATCGCCAGGGGCGGCAGGTCTGTCCATCGCGCCAAGTGTCCCAGCAGAATGTAGTGAGTATACATCCACACGCCGCGCTGCGGTTCGGGTGTGTAGAGCGAGATGAAACGCCACTCGCCTCGCACTCCTAGTTGCATCACCGCCAGGTAAGAGTTGGAATCGTCCAGATCAAAGACGAACCCGCCAAACACCTGATCTTCCGTCTGAACGACCCACCCTACGGCATAAGGCGCCAGTGACAATCCTACTACTGCCAATGCCACTACAAGCGCTTTGCACCACGCACACGGCACAGTCACGGCACTTTCCTTTCAAAGCACAGAATGTCCAGATCGCTGAAACTAGACCGGGCAGTCTCTCGATAATGATCCTTCAGCCAGACTAGCGCCGGGTGCTGGAGACCTAGCGCCTGCACCTCCTCCACCTCGCGGGGAAAGTAGACCAGCCAGACCTGCGCCGCCTGCCCCACCGCCTCGGTGATGGTGGGTGTGGCAAAGATGGACAGCGCCTCCTGCGTGGGATAGGCGAGTGTGTCCTGCGGAGAGCCGGGCGGGTCGGCCAGAAAGACGGCAGGCAGAGCGGGAGCATAGTAGTGCATCGGGAAATAGGTCAGTTTGTTGGTGTGAACCACGACGCCGGTGGGCTCAACGTGGGTTTGCAGGTAGGCCGCCGCCTCCTGGAACGGCGGGCGGGGGAAGCCGGCGTAGGTGTAGTGCATCCCCAGCGACCCGACCATGCTCACCGCCAGCAACGCCGTCAGTCCCAGGCGCAGGGGACGCGGCAGGCCGCCCCTGGTCAGTAGCCAGCCCACCGCCACCAGGTAAAAGAGCGCTGATGGCAGAAGCGCCCGCTCCAGGTAGACTGGCCACCATTGGGAGATCAGCAGAAGCAGCAGCACCGGCATCCAGCACAACAGGAGGAACCAGGTAGCCCGGGAGCGGGTTCGCCAGGCCCGCAGGATCAGCAAAATCAGGAGAAGCAGGCTGGTAAAGAACCCCAGACCCAGCAGCCAGAACGGAGCAGGCTCGTAGAAGGTGAGCACCGGGAGCATCACAGCGCGGATCACTTCCTCCGCTCCCGGCGGAGCCAGCCAGTATCCTCGTCCCACAAAGCCCACCTGTCCCGGCAATACCCTCACCAGCCAGGGACCAAAGAGGGCCAACGCGACCAGGTCGGCCAGGGCCAGGGCCGGGAGACAGCGCCACCATTGGCGACGGGACACGGCCAGCAGGTTGAGGGCCAGAAGGACGAACACTCCCAGGTTGTGAGCGTAAAGAGTAAGGGCGGTGGCTACAATGAACAATGACCAATGACCAATGAGCAATCGGCGGCGGTCTCTCTGTTCCCCTGCGCCCTGTAATGCCCGCAGCAGTCCATACGCCGCCGTCACAGCGGACAGCCCCAGCAAGGCGTACATGCGCGCTTCCTGGGAGTAAGCCACGTGGAAGGGGTTCACCGCCGCCAGTAGCCCCACCGCCAGGCCGGTGCGCCGGTCGAAACACCACGCCGCCAACCGCCACAGGAGCGCCACGGTGAGCATACCCAGTCCCACGGAGAGGAAACGAACTGCCAGGGGCGAACGGCCGGCCAGTCCCATCCAGCCGTGGAGGAGAAAGTAGTAGAGCAGGGGGTGAACGTCGGCCGCGCCGGCCCCCGGCACCGGCGTCACCGTCCCGTAGACCATCTGGGCGGGGCTCAGGGAAGCGTACAGCACGGCGAAGGCCTCGTCGTACCAAAGGGCGCGGGCCTCGAGGTGGATCATCCGCAGGCCAAAGGCGAGCAAGAACACTGCGACTACGAAAGGTAGTCGTTTCATGGCTTTTCCTCCAGGCTCGACTTGCGGGTTAGTATCTGCACGACCAGCATCAACACGGGGAAGGGCAGGTAGACCAGGGCGGTCTCGCGGCTGCCCTGGAGCGTCGTCAGGAAGATGGCCCACTGTCCCACGAGTAGCGCCGCTTCAATCCCTGCCACCGCCAGCCCACCTCGCTGACCGAGCCACTGCTGGAGCCCGGCGAACCAGGAGAACAGGGGTAGGAGGAGCATTGTATAGTGGGTCGTGGCGGTGCGCGGGGCGATGAACTGGGTCAGAATGAGGATCAGCCCCGTTGTCCAGAGAAAGCCGCTCCACTCTGCCCGCCGCCCCCGCCAGGCCTCCAGCAGCACGTAGAGGACAAACGCCGCCACGCCGGCCGCTTCCACCGCTGGCCCCAGCCCCAGAAAGTGGCGCACTACGATCCAGGTCAGTGAATGGTAGTTCAAAACCCCCGCCACGACATCATAGTTGCGCACTCCTGCCACAAAATCCGTCAGCCAGGTGGGTACCAGTAGGAAGGAGACGCCCACCAGCAGGGCCATCGCCAGCCCGAACCCTCTCCACACTCCCCACCGTCGCCGCCAGGCAGTCCACCAGAGGGCCCACGGCACAAGCAGGAAACTCATCTGTGGCTTGATGGTGGTGACCGCCAGCAGCGCCCCGGCCAGGCTGTCCCACCTGCGCTCAAGCGCCCACAAGGCCACTGCTAATGCCAAAAAGACCAGGGTCGCCATCTGCCCCAGGAGGAGTGCACGGGCGTGCGGGTAGTTGAACACCGCCCATATCAGCGTACACCCCCACAGCCAGGCGGGAGGGCGCCAGCGGGCCACGCGGGCCGTCAGCACCACCCCGGCCAGGAGCGCGTAGAGCATTAGCGTCATCCAGATAGCCTGGACCAGCGGGTATGTGGGGATGAAACAGAGCGGCCAGAAGAAAACAAAAGCATAGAGCGGGTAAGAGTAGGCCGCTAGGTCCTCGCCGGGCCGGGCCGGCCGGCCAAACATCCCGATCTGTGTGCGCCGGGTGACTGCGTCCGAGTAGGGGTTCTCGCCGGTCCACACGAGGGCGCAGCCGTTGGCCCAGCGGGCGTAAAAGTCGTTGCCGCCTGGGAAGCGGGAGGTGAATAGATGGTAGGTGGCCCAACTCTGCCCGGCTATCAGGGCCAGGAAGAGGACGACAATTATGAGCCAGCGCAGTTGTCTCACGGGACCTCCTCCAGCCGGTAGAGTTCGTAGGCGGAGCCGAAATTCTCTACCGGCGTTAGGTGACGGGCTAAAAGTTCATCCAGCACCCGTTGGTCATTCGTGGTGACGGGGTCGAACTGTTTTTCCAGGATGAACTCTAGCCCGGCCCGGTGGAGCAAGACGTGGGTGACGCCCTCTGCGCGCCAGACGGCGGCGATGTCGCCAGCGTCGTGGCCGTAAAGGTGCGTGGTGTGCAGGAAGCGATCCAGCAGCGCGTCGGGCCGGCAGTCCACCTGGCAATGATAGGAGCGCGGCTCCCACAGGAACAGGACGACGGCCTCGGGCGGCAGTTCTCGGTTGATGTGCTCCACGGCGGCATAGTACCATCCCAGGCGGCGGGTCAGGAAATCGTCCCGGCTCTCGAACCCCAGGAGCACTCCCAACGGTCGCTGCTGCACGGTGGAGAGCAACGTGCCCACGAGCGTCAACGCCAGAACGCCCACGACGACCGCCCGCGCCAGCCACGCCAGGTCGAGGGGCCGGCGGGGGAGTGTGCGCAGTCCCTCCACCGCCGCAGCCACCATCAACGCCAATATCCCAAAGGCGGGAAAAAGCAGGCGGGTCTGGAACAAGAGCGCGGTGCGGGCCACTCCCCACAGCCAGAAACCGTACAGGACACCGCAAAAGGCCAGGGCGGACGCCAACCAGCGTCTCCTTTCCACCGACATTCTGCGCCAGGACAGGACCAGCAATGGTAAAAAGGCCAGGAACAGAGGGCCGATGGTGGCGCTGTAGGCCGCGCCTCCCTCTACCCCCCAGACCGTCGCGTCCCAGGGCGCGGTGAGAAGTTTCCACGGCGCGGTGTAGGCCAATCCCGTGCCGGGCCGGTCGTACCACCAGGCCCGCCAACCGTCCCAGTAGGCGCCGCCGAAGAAGAAGGGGTAGGTCGGGTTGCCGGTCAGCAAAAAGTTCTTGATCAGCCAGGGCGACCAGATGGTCAGGGCGATTATGCACAGGAGGAGCGAATTGCGAATTGCGAATTGCCAATTGTGAACTTGGGCAATCAGGAGGGCCAGCGCCAGGGCGGGGAGGAGTGGCGCAGCGGTGTATTTGGTGGAGAGGGCTAGACCGGCCAATACGCCACTGAGGACCAACCATTTCCCACCTGCTTCTGTCCAGCGTAGTAGCGCAAGGAAGGCCAGCGTGCTGTAGAGACTGAGCGCCAGATCCACGTAGGGCCAGCCCGCCAGCAGGACGATGGTGGACGCCGAAAGGTACACCGCCGCCGCCAGCCAACCCGCTGCGCCATCCAACCAGCGCCGCCCGGCGGCCACCAGTGCGAGGGCGACCAGCAGGCCGTAGAACCAGTGGACCGGTGCCGCTGCCCGCTCTCCCGCCAGCCCCATCCCCCAGGTGAACAGACTCTCCATCAATTGCGGAAAGCCCAGGTAGGGCAGGTCCAGCGAGTGGGAAATCCGTGCCGTCGCCAGGTAGAGTTTCGGGCCGGTGAGATGGTAGACCAGACCGTCCCAGGTGGTGGGCGGGGTCAGCGCCCACAAGAGCGCCACGATCAGCATCAAGGCGCAGTAGGCTGCCAGTATCCGCTCGAGGCGGGAGTGGAAATGCCAGGCGGGGTCACCCAGCGCCACCAGCAAAGCTTTGCCCAGCGGGCCACGGCAGACGAACAGTCCGGTCAGCGTCAGCGCCCAAAAGACCCACGGGCGCAGCCATCCCAGCAAGCCCAGCGCCAGTGTCACCAGCGCCAACGCGCCCAATCCGACCGCGGCGCTCAACACGAATACCTCCAGCCCGCCCACGCCGGGCAAGTAGCCCAGGAGTCGCCGGCCCAGGCCGGTGCCCAGCGCCATCACCAGCGTCGCGCCGCCCAGCCCCGCCAATGCCCGGCCCACGGCCAGGAGGGTGGAGACTGTGAATGGCTTGTGGGCCACGTAGTAAAAGGCGACGACGACAAATATCCAAATCAGGAAAAGTAGAGATGCCGCCACCGATTTTTTGTTTTTCATTGTGACCTTACCCTCCGCCACAATTCTATAGCCAATAGCACGGAAAGGCCAGTGCGCAGGGGCACCGTCAGATAGAGCCACTCGTTCAGCCCCCGCGACAGGAGCACCGGCCACTCTGCCAGACTGATCCCGCTCAGCGCCAATACAAACAGCAGGGCCAGGCGATACGGCAGCGAGAGGAGGATCAGGGGAAACAGGAACACCTGCCACTGGGGGCTCCATCCTTTTGACCACAGGAAAAAGACGACCAGGGTGAGACAGACGAAGGATACCAAGCGTTTGAGGTTGAGATTGAGGTTGAGGTCGGCTTTCAAAAAGATGAACAGGTATAGTAGACCAAATAATCCTGTCTTGAGCCATGCGGGGACGCGGGCGGGGTGGCCGGCCGGCGCGGTCGCCGTGGCCAGGTCAAAGTGATCGGTAGCCGCCCCTAGCAGACCGGTGCCCAGGTTGCCGTCAATCAGCGCCCAGACTGTCTGGTATGAACCGCGAGCGACGATGGAGCGGAAGGAGGCCACGGCGTAGGGGCCTCCCAGATACAGCAGCGGCCCGGCCACGGCCACCATCACCATCCCCACCACCAGGACGTAGGGGAGCCAGCGGCGCGGGGGCCGGGTGCGCACCACCGCCGGCAGGATGAGTAGCGGCACCAACTTGGTCATCGCTCCCAGTCCCACCGCCACTGCTGAGCCTTTCTCACGCCCGTCCATCAGCAGGCACAGCGCGAGCAGGATAAAGAACGCCGTTATGCCCTCAAAGGTCCACCAGCAAAAGATGAGCGGGACGAACAGTACGCTGTACGTCCAGCCCAACTGCACCACCTGCTCCTCGCCCCAGAGACGACGGGCCAGGCGCAGGAACAGGTACAGCGAACCGGTGTCGAAGGCTGTCATCAGACTTCCAAGCAAGTACACATAAGATCCGTAACTCCCGCTTGATACCAGCCGGGCGAGGCGGTAGATGGCGATGGAGATAAAGGGAAAAACAGGGAGGTGTTCTGACCAGTAGTGGATGAATGGGAGATGGCCGTCGTCGGAGAAGCGGGCCAAAGCGTAGTAGTAGGGATAGTCGCCAAAGCGCGTCAGGTCGTCCGGCAAAAAAGTCGCCAACATCATCAGGCGCAAAGCCAGGAACAGAACCAGGATCGGGGTAAAGCGCCGCCAGTCCCTCACTGCCCTGCCTCCTCCCGCACCCAGATCACCGCTACCTCGTCCCGGTAGGCCTCCTTCCAGCCCCCCGCGCAGGCCAGTTGGGCCGATAGAGCGTCGTCGGGATAGGTCAGGACCAGGTTCACATCGTAGGCCGCCAGCGTTTCCTCAAAACCGGGCCGGCCTGACCGCACGCTCAGGTACTGGCGCAGAAATTCGTCTCCGTAGAGGTCTGTCCGCCCGTCTACGAAAACTCGATAGTCGGGCCACAGTCGCCAGATCAGGTAGCCGCCCCAGTTGTACTCGTTGAACATTTCCCCTTCGGGCCGGTGGGCCTGGATCCACTCCACCGCGCCCACCGGCAGGCTCTCCCGCTGCGCCTGCTCGTTAAAGGCCGGGCGCAGAGGCAGGTAGACTTTGACCCCCGCCAGCACAACGATCAGCGCCAGCAATCCCCAGTTGACCGCTGCCAGGGTCGGGGTGGGAGCCCGGCGGCGCGACGGAGAGAACACGGATTGGGAGGATTGGCGGATCGGAGCGCGGAGCGTCGCCGTCACATGGCGACTGAGCACCGGCGCGGCCACCAGCGCAAAGGGGCCCAAGTTGCGCCCGGCCATAAGAGCGGCGTAGGTGAATCCTCCGACCAGCGCCAGGTCAGTCCCATCAACCCGGCGACCCGAAAGTCCCATCGCCGCCAGCGTCGCCAATAAGGTCCAGATAAACGGATGGGTGTAAAGATGGTGAAAGTTCGGCGACTGCCATTCCTGGATGAAATCCTGCAGGACACCGATGCGCACCGTCTCCAGGTAGTAGGTCCACAAACGGGTAGTGTTGGGGTTGAGGACAAGGAGCAGGGCGGAGAGGAGAGAGACGAGGACGACCAGGCCAATGCCCTTCCACTCCACGACGGGATCATCACCAGGGGAGCGGTGTCCTGAGCCTTGTCCTGAGCCCCGTCGAAGGGCTGCCGAAGGAACGAGGGCGAGAAAGTGGTTGAGCACCTCCCCAGCAATAAAGGCCGCCAGGAGCATGAAACCCAGTGCGTAACCGGCGTGCAGGTTGGCCCACAGGACGAACAGCGGCGGCAGGAGCCACAACCGGTTCAGCCCGCGCCACTTGAAGAGATAGAGCAGATAGGCTACGACGGCGGTGAGCAGGAGCGAGAACAATTGCGGGCGGGCCGACCACACGACGGCGGAGGTGGCGGCCGCCAGGACGACGATGAAGGCGCGGGTGAAGACGTCGCCCTCCATTTGGAGGTAGACAAAAACAAAGGCCACCATCACCACAGCCCCCATCCACAGCCCCAGTCCGGCGTAGGAAAAGTGGTCGAACAGTGAGTAGAGCACCACCTGGCTGAGCCAACTGTGGTTGATCCAACGGGAGCCGTAGCGGGTGTGGGAGAAAAGATCGGTCTGGAGGATGCGGCCGCTCTCCAACGTCGTCTGCCCGGCCTTGAGGTGCCACCAGGTGTCGCTGTCGGCCGGGGCGCGCACCGCCATGGCGAACACGGCGATGAAGAGGATCGCCGTCGCCAGACGGCGGGTGTCCAGCCAAAGCAACAGTCGCCGAACTCTCACGTCTTTCTCCCTATCAAAAACAACGCGGCGGTGACAATCAACCCCACTGCCGTCGCCACGCAGCCAACCCACAGCCCCGCCGGCCGGTAGACGAACGTCACTTGATGCAGGCCCGCCTCCAGGTAGACACCGCGCAGGATGCCGTCAGTGCGGTATATCTCTGTCTCCTGCCCGTCCACCCACACACGCCAGTCAGGGTCGTAAACCTCACTGAGCACCAGGAGGCCCGGCCCTTGGGCCTCGACCTGGATGCGGTTGGGCGTCAACTGGAGGAGACGAGCATTCCACGTTCCCTCCGGCCCTTCTAACGGCGATCCCCCTTCCACCACTGCCGCTTCCGCCGGATCGTTCTCCGCCAGCCAGTCCAATGCCACTTCCAGCCCTTCCACCGTCTCGGCCCGCCCAACTACAAAGGCCCTGGGAAGCGCCTGTTCGTTTCGATAGAGATAAACCCCGCCCCGCTCTCCCAGTCCCGTCAGCCCCTCCGCCTCCTTCGACAACCCTTCGACGGGGCTCAGGACAAGGCTCAGGACACCGTCCAGTGGATAGGCCGCCGCCAGGTAACGCACGTTGAGCAGCCCCAAGAGACGCAGGTCAGGCGTCACGTCCCGATGGGCCAGGAGCGTGTCCTCTCCCTCAGCGGCCTCTGGGAACGAGGGGATGGTGACGCTGTAGCCGGGCAGGTTCACACCGGTAGCAGCGCGCATAAAAGCCGCATAGTCGGCCAACTGGAAAGGATCCACCCCATCCACCATCTCGATGGCATAAACCGCGCCTGTGTGCTGGGGGATGGAG
>CAYQTW010000086.1:0-10293 GCA_964420485.1 uncultured Anaerolineales bacterium | reverse complement strand
AATTGCGCCCGGTCGAGGTGGGGCTGAGGGATTTCGTCAACGCCGAGATCCTCTCTGGCCTGGAACTTGGTGACATCGTCAGCACCGGCATGGTGGAAGGGTCTGACTCTTCCAACGAGCCTTCGACTGGCGGGACGGAGCCTCCTGCGCCAGGCATAATGCGGTTTTTGGGTGGAGGCTAGAGATGGCGGATCGCCCACTGATTGAAATTACGGCCCTGACCAAAGTGTACGGTGCCGGCGATGTGGCGGTTCACGCGCTGCGAGGGGTGGACCTGCAGGTGGGGCGAGGCGAGTTCGTCGCCATCATGGGGCCGTCCGGCTCCGGAAAATCCACGCTGATGAACATCCTAGGTTGCCTGGATCGGCCCACCGGCGGCGCCTACGTGCTGGACGGGCAAGACGTCAGCCGGTTGAGCAAGAACGAACTGGCCGGCGTTCGCAATCACAAGATCGGTTTTGTCTTCCAGTCGTACAACCTGCTGCCCCGGTCGAGCGCGGTCAAGAACGTGCTCCTACCCCTGCTGTACAACGGCGACGAGCAACTGAGTGACGGGGAATGTCACGCCCGCGCTGTCACGGCGCTCGAATCGGTGGGGCTGGGCGACCGGATGTCTCACCGGCCCAACGAGTTGTCGGGTGGGCAGCAACAGCGGGTGGCCATCGCCAGGGCGTTGGTCAACAACCCGTCCATCATCCTGGCCGACGAGCCCACCGGTAACCTGGATAGCCAGTCCAGCGAAGAGATCCTGGAACTTTTGCACCAACTACACGACCAGGGTGTGACCATCGTCATGGTGACGCACGAGCCCGGCATCGCCGACCACGCGGAGCGAGTCATCTTTCTCCGTGACGGGCAGATCGTCTCCGACAGGCTGAACGGGGTGAGAAGGGAAGGGGGGAAGCTATGAGCCTGTGGCGGACGTTCAAAGTGGCCTGGGAGGGATTGACCCTCAACAAGGCCCGCTCGCTTCTGACGACGCTGGGCGTCATCATCGGCGTGGCCGCGGTGATCGTGATGCTGGCGGTCAGCGCCGGCGCCGAGGCGGACATTGCCGACCGGATCAACGCCCTGGGGGCCAACCTGGTCATGGTCATGCCCGCGTTCAGCAGAGGGGGCTTTGGTGGCGGCGGGGGCGGGCCTCCCGGCCTGGAATACGATGACATCGAGGCCATCGCCGAGAACGTGACCGGCATCAACGGCGTCTCGGCGGAGCAGTCCACCACCCAGGACGTGAAAGCGGGGGGGATCACGCTGGAGGGCGTTTCCATCGTGGGCACGACCGCCGATTTTATCGAGGTGCGCGAATACAAAGTGACAGACGGGCGTTTTCTGAGCGATGAGGATAATGACCGGAGCAACAAGGTGGCCGTGTTGGGGTACAGCGTGGCCCAGGAACTCTTTGGCGAACAGAGCCCCATTGGCCAGCAGATCAAGATCGGCTCAACCAGGTTCACCGTTGTCGGTCTGATGGAGGAAAAGGGCGTGGTGGGGAGCACGGACTATGATGGCAGGGTGTACATTCCGCTCACCGTCGTCTTTAAAAGATTCACCTCTTCACGGTTCGGCGGCGACAAGGTGCGCGTCATCTACGTCTCTGCCGCAAGCAAGGAGGCGATGGACAGCGTGATGTCGCAGGTAACGGCGCTGTTGTGCGAGCGGCACGGCGTTGATCCGATGGCCCCTGATTTTAGCCTGATGACGCAGGATAGCGTCATTGAGACACAGGCCTCGACGACCGAGACGTTCCGCAACTTGTTGGCCTGGGTAGCGGCGGTCTCGTTGATGGTGGGCGGCATTGGCATTATGAACATTATGCTGGTCAGCGTCACCGAGCGCACGCGCGAGATCGGCCTGCGGCAGGCGTTGGGAGCGCGTCCCCGCGACGTGCAACTCCAATTCCTGCTGGAGGCGGTCATCCTCAGCCTGGCCGGCGGATTGGTCGGTGTCCTGGTTGGGGTAGGGGGGGCCTATCTCTCTAACGGTCTGGGGATGATGCGCGCCGCGCTGGTGCCAGAATCCATACCGTTGGCCTTTGCCGCCTCTGCGGCCGTGGGTATCTTTTTCGGCTACTATCCGGCCACCAAGGCGGCGCAGTTGGATCCGATTGAGGCGCTCAGGCGGGAGTAGCGAGTCAGCGAGTCAGCGAGTCAGCGAATCAGCGAGTCAGCGAGTCAGCGAATTTAGAAATGGAGGACAAAGTGACAAAACGTTTGTGTATCGGATTAGTGTTGTTTCTTGTGGTTGGGGTATTGGTTGGGTGCGGGGGAGAACAGGCAACCCCGGCCCCGGCGGATGAGGGCGGCGGGGAGACATACACCAGCGCGGTTCTGGATGCGTCCTACCCCGGTGCGTTGAGCGTGGGCAGCCAACTGGCGCTGGGCACGATCCAGTTGGAAGAGACGGAAAACAGTGTCACGCCCGAACAGGCGGCGGCCTTGCTCCCGCTGTGGCAGGCGCTACAGGGCGGGGTGACGGCCCAGGCCGAGGTGGACGCCGTTCTGAAGCAGATCGAGGGGACGATGACCCCGGAGCAGTTGGAGGCCATCGCCGCTAAACAACTCACGCAGGACGACTTGAGGGGATTGGGCATATCACCAGGGGGCGGTAGCGGCCAGGAGTTGTCCCCCGATGAGCGGGCTACACGCCAGGCCGAGCGCGGCGGTGGGGAAATGCCGCCCGAGGTAGCCACCCGGCGGGCCGAGATGGAAAACATGAGCGATGAGGAACGAGAGGCGCTGCGGGCGACGGCTCAAGCGGGTGGTATGCCTGGCGGACCAGGCGGCCGGGCTGGGGCCGGCCCGGGACAGTTCATCATCCTGCTGGACCCGCTGATCGAACTGTTGACGCAGCGGGCGGCGGAGTGATCTGAACTCGTCAACTTTCGCAAAAGTATCTGCTCAATAAAGTGGGGCAATGTAGCCGAGGTTTCCATACCTCGCGGGCATAACGCGCTATGGAAAGCGCGGCTACGTTAAAAGTGCCCCAGAATATTGAGATGATACTCGCAAAACGTAATTACGCCTCACGCTCGCGGGAAAGGAGGGCCAGCACGACGACCACTATTGCCCCAATGCCCACCAATGCCAGCATCTTGTGAAAGCGGGAGGAAACGATCAGCGCCAGCAGGCCGAACAGCGCACAAAAGCCCCAGTAGAGAAGCACGATAGCCCGCTCTGATAACCCCAGGTCGAGCAGGCGAAAGTGGAGGTGGCCCCGGTCGCCCTGGGTTGGGGAGCGGCGGTGGCGCACGCGGTCGAATATCTGCCAGGCCACGTCCACGACTGGCAGGCCCATCACCAGCAGCATGGTGGCTACCCGCCCACCGGCGATGAGCCCCAGACCGCTCAGGGCGTAACCCAGGAAAAACGCTCCGGCGCTCCCCAAAAATATCCGCGCAGAAAAGTTATAGGGCAAGAAACCTAGTAGCGCGCCCATCAGTGCCAGCGGCAGCAATGCCACGCTGGGTTGTCCCACGCGGTGCATGTGGATCGCTAGTACCAGGCAGAGAATGGCTCCCACGCCGGCGGCCAACCCATCGAGCCCGTCTAGCCAGTTGACCGTGTTCATCATCCCCATCACCCAGAGAATGGTCAGCGGGACGTAGACCCACGCGCCCCAGGAGTAGTCGCTCAATGCCACAAAGCCGAAAAAGGGCAAGGTGAAACATTCGCACCACAGTAATGTGGCGAGGGCGACCAGTGCCAGGGCGAACTGGCAGGGAAATTGCAGCCTCGGTGGCAGATCGAAGCGGTCATCAATCAACCCATAGAGAAAAGCGCCCAGCCCGCCGATCAAAAGCCCGCTCAACCTGGTGCAATCATCCTCGTTGTAGCCCCCGGTGAGAACCCCGCGCCAGGCCGCGACGCCAATGGCGAAAACAAAGGCCACGAATACCGCCACGCCGCCCAGACGGGGCACTGCGCCCTGGTGCCGCCGGCGCCCCTCAGGCCGGTCCACGATACCCAGGCGCCGCCCCAGACGGCCGGCGAGAGGGGTGAGAATGAGTGCCAGGCCAAGCGCGGTGATGAAGGTGAGCAAGTTGTGGCCGGCTAAATCTCCAAATCTCAAATCCGCCAATCTCAAATCCTCTCTACCCCGTGCCAAACATGCGGTCGCCCGCGTCTCCCAGGCCCGGCACAATCAAACCCACCTCATTCAGATGCTCGTCCACGGCAGCGAGGTATAGCGGCACGTCGGGATGAGCCGTCGTCAAACGCTGCACGCCCTCAGGCGCCGCGATGACGCCCACGAATTTGATGCGTCTGGCTCCCCAGCATTTGAGAATGTCCACCGCCGCCACCGCCGATCCGCCTGTAGCGAGCATGGGATCGAGGATCAGGCAGACGTCCACCGTCGGGCTGACCGGCAAGCGGCTGTAGTATTCCACCGGCTCCAGCGTCCGCTCGTCGCGCAGGAGCCCAATGTGCCACACCTCGGCGCTGGGCATCATGTTCCAGATACCCTCCACCATCCCCAGCCCGGCGCGTAGGATGGGGACCAGGCCAATTCGCTCTCGCAGCCGGTAGCCGCTGGCTTGTCCCAGCGGGGTTGTCACCGTCACCTCTTTTGTCGCCAGATCGGCCGTGGCCTCGTAGGCGATCAGAATGGCCGTCTCTCGCAAAAGTTCGCGGAACTTTTTTGGGTCGGTGCGCTGGTCGCGCAAAAGGGCCATCTTGTGCTGCACCAGCGGATGGGTCGAAATGTGTACTTGTGACGCCACGGTTCACCTCCTGGGGTTTGTGATTAGATTTGAATCGGGTGCGTTTCAAATGGGTTGGTAGGGGCGGGGTAACCCCGCCCCTACGTATGGTTTCCCAACCGAGATGAAATACACCCGTTTGAATTGTACCCCTGAGCCTATCGCTTGTCAAAGTGGTATTTCACTGTATAATCCTTCTGAAATGAACGAGCGCATCATCTCACCCCAACCCCAGGAAGACGAAGTCGTACTCGACCGGACACTGCGCCCGCGGCGTCTGGCCGATCTGATAAATCAGGACCGCGTGCGAAAGAACCTCACTATCCTGATCGAGGCGGCCAAAAAGCGCGACGAAGCGCTCGACCACGTGTTGCTGTATGGCCCACCAGGCCTGGGGAAAACCACTCTATCTCACGTTGTCGCCAACGAGATGGATGTGCCCATCCGGGTCACCTCTGGCCCGGCCATCGAGCGGGCCGGCGACCTGGCTGCCATCTTGAGCAACATGCGCGAGAAAGAGGTGCTGTTCATTGACGAGGTGCATCGCCTGGGCCGGGCCGTCGAGGAGATTCTCTACCCGGCGATGGAGGATTTCGCGCTCGATTTCGTCATCGGCAAGGGACCCAGCGCCCGCTCCATCCGGCTCAAGTTGCCGCACTTTACCATCGTGGGCGCCACCACTCGCCTGGCGCTGCTGACCGCCCCGCTGCGGGATCGCTTCGGAGCCACCTTCCGCGTGGATTTCTACGACCAGGAGGCGTTGGAGGCCATCGTGCGCCGCGCCGCGTGGGTGCTGGATGTGGAGATAGACGATGCGGGGACGGCCGAGATCGCCCGGCGCGGCCGGGGTACGCCCCGCGTGGCGCTGCGCTTGCTCAGGCGCGTGCGCGACTTTGCCCAGGTGCGCGCCGATGGACGCATCACCGCGGGAGTGGCCCGCGACGCGCTGGCGCTGCTAGAGGTGGACGAGCGTGGATTGGACGATCTGGACCGGCGCGTGCTGCGTGCCATCATTGAAAAATTCGACGGCGGGCCTGTGGGACTGGACACCGTCGCAGCGGCCGCGAGCGAGGAGGCTGACACGATCATGGATGTGGTTGAACCGTATTTACTCCAACTGGGCTTTCTGGACCGCACGCCTCGAGGGCGCGTGGCGACGGTGCGGGCCTATGAGCACCTGGGTTTGCCCTATCGCGGCCCGGAGCAGCCGGCGCTGCTGTAGATGGAGTGGGGCAGGCTTTCTAGCCTGCCAGCAGCCTGGAAAGGCTGCACTACCTGGGAGGTTGCCGTGAACGGGTTAGGGACGATGGCCAAGTCGTTGGTGGTTATGGGCGGCGCACTGGTCTTGCTCGGCGGGTTGCTGTGGCTGTTTTCAAAGGTGGACTTTTTGGGTCACTTGCCAGGCGACATCCGCATCGAAAGGCCGGGCTTTACCTGCCTGATCCCGCTGGCAAGTTCAATCATCCTCAGCATTGTGCTGACAATTGTGCTGAATATCGTCGTGCGGCTCATCAAACGTTGAAAGCGTTAGAACGCGGATTGCAGGACAAGAACGGATAAAGGAAGGAGCAAAAAATGTCACAGTATTCTGCCGTCATTCCCTTTGCGGTGACACTGCTGGCGCATCTGGCCGGCCTCGTCGTCGCTATCATCCTGCTGGTCAGGGTCAAAGGCACACCGACCATCCTGGCAACGGTCGCTTTCGGGCTGTTGCTCATCCAGGACGTCGGAGGGATTATGCGTATGACCTTCCTCGATCAGTACATCGTTCGACAGATGGGTTTCAGAACCATTTCCTGGGCGATGGGTGGTCTCGGCTGCTGCTGTAACCTCTTTAACCTGGCTGCCTTTGTCTGTCTGATCGTTGCCCTCTGGCAGGCGCTCACCGGCCAGACTGTCGAGGAGGCAGAGACACCGACGTTTGAGGAGGAGCCGGCAATAGAAGAGCCCATGTGAAGACATCCGATTTTGACTACGAACTGCCGCCCGGACTAATCGCCCAGACCCCCATAGAACCGAGGGACGCCTCCCGCTTGATGGTGGTGAACCGGCGTACTGGCGAGATTGCGCACCGGCATTTCTACGACCTGCCGCAATTCCTGTGTCCGGGCGACTTGCTGGTGCACAATGAGAGCCGGGTCATTCCGGCCCGCCTCTTTGCCTGCAAGCCGACCGGCGGGCAGGTGGAGATTCTGCTGCTGCGCCAACGCACCGGCGACACGTGGGAGACGTTGGTCAGAGGGAAGCGGGTGCGGGCCGGGCTGCGCCTGACACTGCTCGACGGCCCTGCCGGCCGGCCCACCGGCGCAGAGGCCCAGGTGGTTGAGGAGGGAGAGCGTGGGCTGCGTATTCTCGCCTTCGACCGGCCGGTGCTGCCGCTGGCGGAGCGCGTAGGTCTCACCCCACTGCCGCCCTACATCCACACCCCGCTGCAAGACGCCGCCCGTTACCAGACGGTCTATGCGCACACGCCCGGCTCGGCGGCAGCGCCCACCGCCGGTCTCCACTTTACACCCGCACTGCTTCACCGACTCGAGGATATGGGCGTCCAATCCGCCTTCATCACCCTGCACGTTGGGCTGGACACCTTCCGCCCGGTGAGCGAGGAGCACGTCGAAGAGCACCTGATACACACCGAGTACTGCTCACTGACGCCGGAGGTGGCCGCGCAGGTGAACCGGGCTAAACGGGAGGGACGGCGCGTAGTGGCGGTGGGGACGACGAGCGTGCGGGTGTTGGAGACGGCGGCACTGCACCTTCCCGAAAGCTCAGAGCTTTTGGGAAGGTTGCAGCCGTTTGATGGGCCCACCGACTTGTTCATCTATCCCGGCTACGAGTTTCGTATCGTGGATGCGCTGATCACTAACTTTCACCTGCCTCGTTCAACGCTGCTGATGCTGGTGGCGGCCTTTGCTGGCAAGGAACTCTTGGACCAGACCTACGCCGAGGCGATCCGGCAAAACTATCGCTTTTACAGTTTCGGCGACGCCACGTTGGTGCTGTAAGACGAGAGGGGGCTCAATGCCGAAAGTGGCGCACGCCGGTAAAGCACATTGCCAAGTTCAGCCGGTCGGCGGCCTCGATGACCTGGCTATCTCGCACCGAGCCGCCGGGCTGGACGACGGCCGTCACGCCAGCCTGGGCTGCAATCTCTACCCCGTCGGGGAATGGGAAGAAGGCGTCGGAGGCCAGTACCGCGCCCTGCGCCCGGTCGCTCGCCTTGGCCACTGCCAGCCGCACCGCGTCCACCCGGCTGGGCAGCCCTCCACCGATGCCCACCGCCGCCTCGCCTCGCGCCAGCAGGATCGCGTTGGATTTGACGTGAGCCACGGCCCGCCAGGCAAAGCGCAATGTCTTCATCTCCGCTTCGGTCGGGGCGCGGCGGGTGACTATTTGCCATTCGGCTTGGTCGCCCCTGTCGCGCTCCTGCGCCAGCAACCCGCCGCACACGCTGCGCATCTCAATCTCGTCGGGCGTTGTCTGTTCCAGCGCCAGCAAGCGGCATCCCTTGCGGGCGCTCAACACCTCCCGCGCCTCGCCGGTAAAGGCGGGGGCAGCGATGGCCTCAACGAACAGGTCGCCCAGGGCGCGGGCGGTGGGGCCGTCGAAGGGCTGGTTGGCGGCGATGGCGCTGCCAAAGGCCGAGACCGGGTCGCCGGCCAGCGCCGGCGGGAAGGCCTGGGCCAGCGTGTCAGCCGAGGCGATGCCGCACGGGCTGAGGTGCTTGACGATGACGAGGGTGGCCCGCTCAAAAGAGATGGCGGCCCGCCACGCGGCGTCCAGGTCCAGCAGGTTGTTGTATGAGAGAGGCTTGCCCTGAAGCAGTTCGCCGCCGAGGGGGCCGGTCACGTCAGGCAGTGCGTACAGGGCCGCCTGCTGGTGGGGGTTCTCCCCGTAGCGCAGATCGGTCAGTTTGCACAGACCCAGCGCCAACGTTTCGGGCAGCAGGGGTTCGTCGCCGGCCAGGTAGCGCCAGATGGCGGCGTCGTAAGTGGCAGTGCGGGCAAAGGCTTTGACCGCCAGATGGTGTCGCGTCTCCAGGGAGACCTCACCCGACGCCTCGATCTCTGCCAGAACAAGCGCATAGTCGGCTGGGTCGCACACCACTGCCACGTGGGCCGAGTTCTTGGCCGCCGCCCGCAACAGCGCCACACCGCCGATGTCAATCTGCTCGATGACATCTTCTAGGGAAACATCGGGGACAGCCACTGTCTCCTCAAAGGGATAGAGATTGACTGTGACTAGGTCAATCTCACCCCAGCCCAGGCCGTCGAGTTCGGTCCGGTCGGCAGGGGTGCGGCGGGAGAGAATGCCGCCGTGGATGGCGGGGTGGAGCGTCTTTACCCGGCCGCCCAGGATTTCGGGAGAGCCAGTCAGGTCGCTGACCGCTCGCACCGGTAGTCCGGCCTCGCGCAGGACGCGGGCGGTGCCGCCGCTGGCGACGAGTTCCACTCCCCGCCCGGCCAATGGACGCGCCAGTTCCACCAGGCCGGTTTTGTCGTAGACGCTGAAAAGGGCTCGTTTGATGGTCATTGTTCCTCCAAATTGCGAATTGTGAATAGCGAATGGCGAATGGCGTGGATCAGGCTGTTCCAGAAAAATAATCGTCCCGGTGTCATTCTGAGCGGAACGCAGTGAAGCGAAGAATCTCAACGCTACAGTGCCCAAACCGCCTGTCCAAGGCGAGATTCTTCACCTCCGCTGCGCTCCGGTTCAGAATGACAGGCTATGACCTGGAATGCTTTAAATTCTGGAACGTCCTCACCGCCGCCTGCGCACCAGTTCGGCCTCGACGTCGGCCGGGGTCAGGCCCCGCGCTGCCAAGAGCACCAGCAGGTGGTAGAAGAGGTCGGCCACCTCAGAGACGAGCCGCTCGTCCCCCTGCCCCTTGGCCGCCAGGATGACCTCCATCGCCTCCTCGCCGACCTTTTTGAGGATTTCGTCCTCGCCCGCGTTCAGCAGATGGACGGTGTAGGAGCCGGGCCGGGGATTGGCCTGGCGGTCGAGGATGGTGGCGAACAGGGTGTCCAGGGTATCGTCCATCACACTAATCTCCGGTAAAAGCAACTCCGATGGCCGGTGTGACAGGCAGGCCCGGCGGGGTCCACCTTCAAGAGCAGCGTGTCGGCGTCGCAATCCACCCACATCTCGCGCACATTCATAAAATTGCCGGACGTGGCCCCCTTGTGCCACAACTCTTGGCGGCTGCGGCTCCAAAAGTGGGCCTGGCCGGTCTCCTGCGTGCGCCGCAGCGATTCCTCGTTCATCCAGGCTACCATCAGTACCTCATCGGTCGTGACATTTTGCACCACCGCTGGCACCAACCCCCGCCCGTCAAACCGAATCTCTATCTGTTCATTGTTCATTGATTCATTGTTCATTGGTTTATTGTCTCACCAGTATGCCCTTATCCGCCAGATATGTCTTCACCTCGCCAATGCTCAACACGCGGTCGTGGAACAGGGAGGCGGCCAGCGCGGCGTCGGCCCGGCCCTCGGTGAGCGCCTGGGCAAAGTGCTCCAGGCAGCCGGCCCCCCCGCTGGCGATGACCGGCACCGGCACCGCCTCGGCCACGGCGCGGGTGAGTGCCA
>CAYQTW010000085.1:3232-10320 GCA_964420485.1 uncultured Anaerolineales bacterium | reverse complement strand
CAGGGGCCATGCGTTGCACCAACCCCTGTTCCCCGGCCGCCACCATGCCGGTAAACGCCGACCGGAGCGCTGCCGCGTCGGGCAGGTTGAGCTGCACGCCGCCCACGTCTGCCTTGTGCACCACCCCCGGCGCGACCCGCTTGAGCGCCACCGGGAAGCCGAGCCGCTCTGCCAGCGCCGCCGTCTCCTCCGCCGTCACCGCCAGGCCGGAGGGAGGCGTCTGCAAACCGTAGGCCGCCGCCACCTGCGCCCCCGTATGCGGATCCAAGACGCGCTCCCCGGCTGCCCGCACCAGCGCCATCGCCCGTTCCCGATCTATCCCCGCCACCGGCTGCGGGTCGGGTGCGGGCCGCGTCTGCACCTGGGCATAGTGCCACAGCGCCTCCAGGCCGAGGGCGGCGCGGGCCGGCGTCAGGTAGTGGGGCACGTCGTGGGCGTGCAGGGTGCGCGCCGCCGCCCGGATGCCGCCGCCCCCAGAGATGCAGCACAGCACGGGCTTGCGGGCTGTGCCGGCCGCCCTTCCCACCGGTTCGGCCACCTCCGCCGGCGGGGTGATCGCCTGGGGCACAAAGACGACCATCACCGCGTCCACCTCCGGCGCGTCGAGCAGGACGCCCAGGGCCGCCGCGTACTGGTCAGGATGCGGGCCGCCGAGCATGTCCACCGGGTTGCCGGTCATCGTCCCCGGCGGGCAGACCTCCCGCAGTTGTGCCTGGGTCTCGGGACTCAAGTCTGTCAGCCGCAACCCCTGGCGGTGCAGCGCATCGGCGCCCACCGCCGCCGGGCCACCCGCGTTGGTCAGGATCGCCACTCGCGGCCCCGCCGGCGCCTGCCGGTAGGCCAGCGCGATGGCCGCGTCCACCAGTTCCTCCAGCGTCTCTACCAGGAACGGGCCGGCTTTGTGGCAGGCGGCCTGGAAGGCCTGATCCGCCCCCGCCAGCGCCCCCGTGTGGGAGGCCACCGCCCGCGTTCCGCTGGGAGTGCGCCCTGCCTTGAGCACCACCAGCGGCTTGTGTGGGGTCAGCCGGGCCGCCTCCTCCACGAACCGGCGGCCGTTGGGCAACCCCTCGATGTAGGCGGCCACGACCCGCGTGTGGGGGTCGGCCGCCAACGAGACCAGTGCGTCGGCCATGTCCACGTCGGCCTGGTTGCCCAGGCTAATGATGCGGGAAAAGCCGACACCGACCGCGCTGGCCCAGTCCATCGTGCCGCCGCAGACCGCGCCAGAGTGGGAGACAAAGCCGATGCCACCTCGTTTCGGCATCGTGCGCACAAAGGTCGTATCAACCGGCGCGTAGGTGTCAATCACGCCGACGCAGTTGGGGCCGATAAAGCGTATCCCGTGCCGGCGGGCGACCTCTCGCAGTTGGGCCTCTCGTTCTTGTCCCCCCGTGCCCAGTTCGCCAAAGCCGGAGGCGATGATGACGGCGGCGCGGATACCGCGTTGGCCACATTGCTCCAGCGCCAGCACCGCCCGGTCGGCAGAGAGCACGATCACCGCCAGTTCGACCGGATCGGGCGCATCGGCCACAGCGGGATAGACCTTTAGCCCCATCATCTCCCCGCCCTTGGGGTTGACCGGGTAGACAGGGCCGGGGTAGCCGTGGCTGGTCAGGTTGTGCAGGACGCCGTAACTCAGTTTGGTGGGGTTGCTGCTCGCGCCGATGACCGCGATGCCGCGTGGGTGGAAAAAGGTGTACAGTGGGTCTGTCAAAGTCTGCCTCCTGGAATTTGTGGTATACTATGCGTGGCAGACATGATACCCCGAAGGCCAGTTTTGTCCAATTGGGTTCTACTCAGACTTGTGGATTTGGACCCCGGCTCAATCATTCCCGCCCGCAGCCGGGAGGTAGGGGCGGGGTTCCCCCGCCCCTGCCGTCCACTGAACGGCACGCTGGATTGCTCTCGCGCACGAGCGCTCTTGCGCACGCCGTTGCCGGGGGTGGATGAGGTGCTGGCATCCTTGACGCCCCGCCAGGATGCGTTACAATGACAGCGTGAAATACTATATCTGGAACATTGGTTGTCAGATGAACGTGGCCGACTCGCGCCGGCTGGCCTCGGCGCTGGAGCGGCTGGGCTACGCGCCCGCCGGCCGCGCCGATGAGGCGGACGTCGTTGTGCTCAACACCTGCGTCGTGCGCCAGTCGGCCGAGGACAAGGTCTACGGACGGCTGGGGTCGCTGAAACCGTTAAAGAAACGGAGACCAGAGACGGTCATTGGGCTAATGGGCTGCCTGGTGGGCGTGCGCGACCCGGCCCCGCTGCGCCGCCGCTTCCCCTGGGTGGATGTCTTTATGCCGCCTTCGGAGCCGGGGCCACTGCTGGACTATTTGACCGAGCGGGGGTTGGTGGACGAGGGCCGGGCACTGGAACGTTGCCCTGAGCTTGTCGAAGGGACAGCAGGGGCCGCCCGCCGCTACCGTCTGCAAGATGGCGATTTGATCCTCCCGGCCCACGAACGCGGCCACCTGGTCTCGGCCTACATCCCCATCGTCCTGGGCTGCTCCCACGCCTGCACCTACTGCATCATCCCCTACCGCCGTGGCCCCGAGCGCAGCCGCCCCGCTGACGAGATCGTGGCCGAAGCGCAGGCATTGGTTGCACAGGGAGTGAAAGAGATCACACTGTTGGGGCAAATCGTGGACCGGTATGGTCTGGAAACCGGGTTTTTTCCTGAAAACCCGGTTTCTCCTCTGGCGGCACTACTCCGTCGCCTCCACGAAATCAAAGACCTCCAGCGCATCCGCTTCCTTACATCGCATCCGAACTGGATGACGGATGAGTTGCTGGACACGGTGGCGGAGTTACCGAAGGTGTGCGAGCACATCGAGGTTCCGGTACAGGCCGGCGACGACGAGGTGCTGGCCCAAATGCGGCGCGGCTACACCGCCGATGACTACCGGAGACTGATCGCCCGCATCCGCCGGATTATCCCCGGTGTCTCCATCGCCACCGACATCATCGTCGGCTTCCCTGGCGAGACAGAGGCCCAGTTCCAACGCACTTACGACTTGCTGGCCGAACTGGAATTGGACAAGGCGCACATCGCCCGCTACTCCCCCCGCCCGCAGACGCTGGCCGCCCGCCGTCTCCCCGACGACGTGGAGCCGGAGGAGAAGGAGCGCCGCCGCAAAGCACTCGATGACTTGCAGGCGGGAATTGTGGCCCAGATTAACGCCCGGTTATTGGGACAGACGGTCGAGGTGTTGGTCGAAGGGCGGAAGAAGGAACGCTGGTGGGGGCGTACCCGCACAGACAAACTGGTTTTCTTCGAGGACGGGCGGGACTGGCAGGGGCGGCTGGTGAGAGTGCGCATCACCTGGACCGGACCGTGGTCGCTGATTGGAAAAGTTAAAGGGTAATTGTTTACCGGGGTCAGGGCGCAACGGATAAAGAGCGGATAAACGGATGACCCGGCGGCGGATCAGTCTCGACCGTCGTTCTTGTGGAGAGGCGCCGCGCCGTCTTGGCCCGTGGTGTTCACTTATCCGCTTATCCGTTACCCATCCGCTGCACCAGGCACAACCCGGTAAACACGTACGTTAAAGGATTCAGGCAGCGTGCCTGAAGGCCGGCCGGAACTTGTAGCCGTAGACAATCGCGTCCTGCTCGCCACCACTTTGCACCTTACGCGTCACCATCTCCACCGGCATGCCGATCTTTATCTCATCGCTGTCCACGTCGGTGAGTTGCGCGGCGACCATGGGGCCTTCCGCCAGCCGTACCAGTGCCACGTTGTAGGGGGCGAACTCTTCGAACCCCCGGGGTGGGTTGTAGACGGTGCTGTAGGAATAGACCTCGCCCATCCCGCTAAAGACGAACGGTGTCTGAGCCGGCCCCTCGCACCCCGGGCAAACGTCGCGGGGCGGGAAAATCATCTCACCGCATTTTTCACATCTCTCTCCCACAAGCCGGTATCGCTGTTGCTGTAATCTCCAGTTCCTCGGTACACTCATCGAAACCTCCTATGTTCTCAAATTTGCCAATCAACCATCCCCAAGTGCATTGACTCGCCGATTCGCCGACTCGCTGACTCGTTCTACTCCATCCTCTCCAGGATGTGCGTAATGGCCGTCGCACCGCTGCCACCAATGTTCTGGGCCATTCCTAGCCGCGCGTTCTCTACCTGGTTGGCCCCGGCTTGGCCGCGCAATTGCTGCACCACTTCGACAACCTGGTAGACGCCGGTGGCCCCGACGGGGTGTCCCCGCGCCTTTAGCCCGCCCATCGTGGCGACGGGTACGCACCCCTCGATGCCAATCTCTCCCTCCAGGGCCAGCCGCAACCCCTGCCCCTTCTCCGCGAACCCGGCCGCTTCCAGACTGAGCGCCGCCATGATGCTAAAAGCGTCGTGCAACTCGAACAGGTCCATGTCCTGCGGCTCGATTCCCGCTTGCTCGTAGGCGCGGCGGGTCGAAAGCACGGCCCCGTCCAGCACCAGCGGATCGCGCCGGTCATGCACGGCCAGCGTGTCGGTTCCCACAGCCGAAGCGGCGATGCGTACCGGGGCGGCCACGAGCACACGGGCCGCGTCGGCCGGCGCCAGCACCACCGCTGCTGCTCCGTCGCAAATAGGGGAACTGTCCAGCAGGTTGATGGGGTCACAGATCATTTTGGCCCTGGTGAAACGTTCGGCCTTGACCGGGAAGCGGAACATTGCGTGCGGGTTGTTCATCCCGTTCCGGTGGGCGTTGACGGCAAAGGAGGCGAAATCTTGATGGCTGTAGCCGTACTCGTGCATATAACGTCGCATCAACAGCGCGTTGATGGCGACGAAGGAGAGCCCCTGCGCGGCCTCATAGTCGCCGTCGGCCGCCATCGCCAATGCCGTGGTCGTGTCGGGGCCGAGCGTGTCGGTCATCTTTTCCACTCCCACCACGACGACAATGTCCGCCAATCCACCGGCGACGGCCACATAGCCCATCCGCAGCGCCGCCGCCCCGGACGCGCAGGCCGCCTCGACCTTGAGCGCCTCGATCCCGCGCAGCCCGGCAAAGTCGGCGACCAGCGCGCCCAGGTGTTCCTGTCCGGCCAGTTCGCCCGATAGCATATTGCCCACATAGAGTGCATCGGCCTGCCTCACACCCGCGTCGGCCATGGCCGCCTGAAGCGGTTCCAGCGCCAGGTGCCGCAGGCTGACATCCCAGTGCTCTCCTACTTGTGTCTGTCCCACACCAATGATGGCGACGTCTCTCATTTCTTCAACTTTCTGGTGAACCGCGCGTAGGTCGCGTAATCAATCTCGACGCGCCTGGCGATATAGTCACGGGTTTTTGGCGCTCGCCTCTGTCGCTCCAGAATGGCATCCGTGATGCGGAGTGAAATGGCATCTGCTCCCGCCCCGGAGCCGTAACTCACCAGCAACACCCGGTCGCCCGGTGCAGCCACGTCCAGAACCGCCGTCAGGCCGACGAGCGAGGAGCCGGCGTAGGTGTTGCCGATCTCGTTTACCAGCAGGCCAGTCTCGATCTGCTCCGGCGCAAAGCCCAACCGCTTGGCTGCTGTCTGTGGGAACTTGCTATTAGGCTGGTGGAAGACGGCATAGGTATAGTCGGCCGGCTCCATCCCCAGCGCCTGCATCAGCCCCTGCGCGGCGGCGGTGGTGTGTTTGAAGTAGGCTGGCTGGCCCGTGAACCGGCCGCCGTGGGAGGGGTAATGTTGATAGGCCCGCCGCCAGAAATCGGGGGTGTCGGTGACGTAGGAGAACGAGCCCTCGAAAATTGCCAGCGCCTCCGCCGCCGGACCGACCAGGTAGGCTGCGCCCCCCGCGCCGGCCGTGTATTCCAGCGCGTCGCCGGGGCGGGCCTGGGCCGTGTCCATTCCAATGGCGAGCACGTACCCCGCCATCCCCGAGCCGACAAAGCCGATGGCTGCCTGGAGCGCCTCGGTGCCGGCCTTGCAGGCGAATTCCCAATCACCGGCCTGCGTGTGAGGCGTGGCCCCGATGGCCTCGGCCACGATGGTCGAGGTCGGCTTGACGGCGTAGGGGTGCGACTCGCTCCCCACCCACACGGCGCGAATGAGCGCCGGGTCCACATCGCCGGCGCGGGCCAGCGCGTTGCGGGCCGCCTCGATGGACATTGTCACCACGTCCTCGTCCGGCCCGGGCACCGACTTTTCCTTGACCGGCGTGCCACCCTGCCCGCCCGCCCACACGCGGGCCACTTCGCTGGCCGGCAGGCGATACCTGGGAACGTAGGCCCCATAGCCGATGATGCCGACGTCACGGTCGGGCTTGAGGATTGTGGGTTGGTCGTTGTTGGTCATAGTTGCTCGTTGCTTGCTGTTTTGACAAAAGTCTCTTTCGGATGTATGATTGACGACAAGTGCAACCTCATCGGAGTCTTTAATCGTGGCAGAGAAATGGACTGTTCGAGATCGGCGTGACAACGAAATTTACCTCACCCGTGAGCGATGGAAACATATCTTGGAATACCATCCAGAGCTGGCAGGGCATCTGGATGATGTGTTGAATACTCTCAGGACAGGTCGCCGAAAACAGGAACCGGCAATGCCTCACAAGTACAGGTACTACAAGCGCTGTGACGAGTTACTGCCGGAGCACAATCACATTATTGTGATCGTCATTTTCAGCACGCGTCAGCGTCCTGATGGGACATCTTTTCGCAACAACTTTGTTACCACTGCGTGGCCTGCCGACATTATTGAAAGGTGAAAAATGGCCGATGAGTTGAATATCTACAAGACCGATATGAAATTCGAAGATGGTCAGACAGTCCACTTTATGTATGACCAGGATAGTGATGATCTAGAGATCGTTTTCGAGAAAGGGCGTGCAAATTGCACCATCGAGTTGACCGACCACATCGTTCTGCGTTTTGATCGTGAGCGAAAGACCGCACTGAGTTTGATTCTGGTCGGCGTTTCATTCCTGACACAACGCACCGAAGTGGGTCCCAAAAGTTTTGCTGTGTCTAATCTTGATCATCTGCCTGCCGGCCTTCGCCGCACGGTGTCCAGGATTATCACTACCCCGCCCGTCAATCACTTTTTAAAAGTTTCCTGTTTCACTCCTTCTCCGTCACGACACATCCCCATCACCTACGTAGAACGCCCGGCTGCGC
>CAYQTW010000085.1:0-3132 GCA_964420485.1 uncultured Anaerolineales bacterium | reverse complement strand
ACTCCTTCTCCGTCACGACACATCCCCATCACCTACGTAGAACGCCCGGCTGCGCTGGCCGCCTGGGCTTGAGATTTCGACAGGCTCAATCCAAGCTCTGGCGCACTTTAGCCAGAACCGCTTCGGCCCGGTCGGGGCGGACGCGGCCCCCGGCGACCATACGTTCCACGACCTGTGCCACTTCGTCCCCCGTGGCGCCGGCGGCGATGGCCACCTGCCGGGCGTGAAGCCGCATGTGGCCCCGCTGGATGCCCTCCGTCGCCAGTGCCCGCAGCGCCGCCAGGTTCTGGGCCAGCCCCACTGAGACAATGATCTCTGCCAGTTCTCGAGCGGTCTGCACGCCCAGGATTTTGAGCGCCACCCGCGCCGTAGGATGTACCCGCGTGGCCCCGCCCACAATGCCCACGGCCAGCGGCATCTCTAGCGTGCCGGCCAGGTTGCCCTCGGCGTCTCGTGCCCACGTGCTCAGGCTGGTGTAGCGGCCCGAGCGAGCAGCGTAGGCGTGGGCGCCCGCCTCGACCGCCCGCCAGTCGTTGCCGGTGGCGACGACGACCGCGTCCACGCCGTTCATAATGCCTTTGTTGTGAGTCGCGGCGCGGTATGGGTCGGCGGCGGCGAAAGCCCAGGCCTCGACGATTCCCTGCGCCACTTGCTCGCCAGAAAAATCTCCAAAGGCCAATGTTTCCACCGGCACGGTGCATCGCGCCCGCGCCAAACGACGGTCGGCCAGGTTGGAAAGGATGCGCAGTCCCACGCGCCCGCCGGTGATTTGCTCGACGCGGGGAGCCAGTGTTTCACAGGCGGTGTTGACTGTGTTGGCTCCCATCGCGTCACGGCAGTCAAAGATGAGATGCACCACCAACATCGGGCCGGCCGGGGTCTGCTCCAAGACGCGCACCTCCAGGTCTCGCGCCCCGCCGCCCAGGCTGACGATGACCGGGTCGCTCTCGTTCGCCAGCGCCAGTAGTTCATCGCGGGCGGCCAGCAGGTCAAAGCGGGCCGACGCGGGATCGGCGACGTCGAGCACCTGCAACTGGCCGATCATTTCCGGCGCGGTCGTGATTGCCTGAAAGCCCCCGCCTGCGCGGGCCAGTTTGGCGGCGAAGGAAGCCCCAGCCACCACCGATGGTTCCTCGATGACCATTGGCACTAGCACGTCACGCCCGTTGACCACAAAGTTGACCGCGATTCCCAGCGGCAGGCTGTACAGGCCGACCACGTTCTCGATCATCTGATCGGCTCGCGCCAAATCAAGCCCCGTCGCGCTGCGCAGTGCTGCGGCCTCATCCCCCGTCAATTCCGCCCCTCGGGTGACCTGCGCAATCCGCTGCTCTATAGATTGATTGTAGAACCCGGCCAGGCGAGAAGATCGTGTCATCTGTAATCCGTTATTGTCCTGAAATCCGCCGTTCTAACAAACAAGCCAAGAGCCCCGGCGGTTGCGGCTAGAGTATACCACCGAGGCCCTGTCAAAAACTATCAGATTGGCGAATCGAGACTAACACAAAGGGGCTAAAAGCCCAATCCATCCATCAACCGCCCGTCGCCCGCGCCATCTCCTTCAACACCACCACCAACTCTTCCTGCCATCCGCGCCCCTGCGGCAGCCGGATGTCGCGGTAACTCACGATGGCCCGCCCGCCCAGGACGCGCTGGAGGCCCTTGCGGTCGGGGTACTTGAGCCCGCTGGCTCGCAGCACCAGGTAGCCCTTCTCGGTAACGATAGTTCCCACCCCGGCGTCGCGCGCCAGTGCTTTCAGGCGCAACTGGTACATCAAGTTCTGCGCCGGCTCCGGTAGCGGCCCGAAGCGGTCGGCTAACTCTTGCTCCATCTCGTCAATTTGCGCCATCGAGCCCAGTTCCGCCAGGCGACGGTACATTTTCAGGCGCAGCCGCACGTCAGGGACAAAAGCGTCGGGCAAACATACCGGGATGGGCAGGTCAATCCTGATGCTCCCCAGCGGCTCGGGGGGCGGGGGCTGGCCTTCGCGCTGGGCCCTCAATTCCTGCACCGCCCGCGCTAGAAGGCGAGTGTAAAAGTCAAAGCCGACGGCGGCCACGTGGCCCGATTGGCGGGCGCCCAGGATGTCGCCCGCGCCGCGAATCTCCAGGTCTCGCATGGCGATGGTGTACCCGGCGCCCAGATGGGTCGCCTCGCGGATGGTCTCGAGCCGCTGGTGTGCTTCGTGCGTCAGGCGGGTCACCCGGTTGTGGAAGAAATAGGCGTAGGCCCGCTGCGCGCCCCGGCCCACGCGCCCTCGCAATTGGTAAAGTTGCGCCAGCCCAAAGCGCTCGGCCCGCTCAATGATGAGCGTGTTGACGTTGGGGATGTCGAGGCCGCTCTCGATGATACTTGTGCAGACCAACACGTCAATCTCGCCGGCGACGAAGCGCAGCATTACCCGTTCCAGGCTGGCCTCCCGCATCTGGCCGTGACCCACGGCAAAGGTTGCCTCCGGCACCAATTGTTCCAGCCGGTGGCGCACCGTCTCAATCGTCCGCACGCGGTTGTGGACGTAAAATATCTGCCCGCCCCGTTCCAGTTCGCGCAGGATGGCCCGCCGCACCAGTTGAGCGTCGTACTCGCCCACGTAGGTCGTGACCGGCAATCGCTCCTCCGGCGGGGTCTCGATGGTGCTGATGTCGCGCACGCCGGTGAGCGACATGTAGAGGGTGCGCGGGATGGGGGTGGCAGTCATCGTCAGCACGTCCACCTCGGTGCGCAAGCGCTTTAATCTCTCTTTGTGGGTGACGCCAAAGCGTTGCTCCTCGTCAATGACGAGCAGGCCCAGATTGGCAAAAGCGACGTCCTTTTGCAGCAGCCGGTGAGTGCCGATGACAATGTCCACCTGACCGGTGAGTAACCTTTCCAGGACTTTTTTCTGCTCGGCGCGGGAGCGGAAGCGGGACAGGTGCTCTACCTCGACCGGGAAAGGGGCCAACCGCTGGCGGAAGGTGACATAGTGCTGCTGGGCCAGGACGGTGGTCGGCACCAGGATGGCGACTTGTTTGCCGTCCATCACCGCCTTGAAGGCCGCCCGCAGCGCCACCTCGGTCTTGCCATAGCCTACATCGCCACACACCAGGCGGTCCATGGGTCGTGCCCGCTCCATATCGGCCTTGACCTCGTCC
>CAYQTW010000084.1:0-10355 GCA_964420485.1 uncultured Anaerolineales bacterium | reverse complement strand
ACGGACCTGGAAGCGTTGCGCGAAGGCATTGGGCTGCGTGCTTTTGGGCAACAAAACCCGTTAGTGGCCTACCGCAAGGAAGCGCACGATATGTACGAGGCCCTGCTGACCAGTATTCAGCAGATGATCGCCCGGTCTGTCTATCTTGTGCCGCGGCCGGTTGCTTCTCAACGGCGGCAGCAGCCACCAAAGACACGTTCCGGACAACCATCTCGTGCTGCGCCCAACGAATTGCCGGGGCGCAATGATCCCTGCTGGTGTGGCAGCGGCCTCAAGTACAAGAGTTGCCACATGCGCCTGGATCGGGAGAAGCGGCGAGGAGCGGGGACGTCCCCTCCGCCGCGCACGCCTCCTGGCAAGAAAAAAGTCCGGCGCAAAACGAGACGGAGACAGAGGAGGGGGACTAATGAGGGAAAGGGCTTGTCCTGAGCATAGTCGAAGGGAACTCGACCTGGCGGGTCGCCTTATGGCAGATATGGATCCTCGATTGCTCGAGTTCCTGCAGAGCAAAATCAACTCCTTCGTCAAGTGGGATCTGGTTTGCTTCTTTTACGATAATCCGCATACGACGGACACGGCTGACAACATTGCCCGCTATGCCGGCCGCAATGCCGGAACTATTCACACTGAATTGGCTGAACTGTCGCAGGAGGGAGTGTTGGAGGAAAGCCAACTGGGTGATATGACCATCTACTCGCTGGCCTCAGATCGTCAGACCAGAGAATTGTTGAAACAGTTCGTGCAGGCCTCCGATGACCAACAGTTTCGAGCCAAGGCCATCTACCACATCATGCGAAGGACGCAGTGATGAGCAATGGGCAATTGCTGGTCGCTGACTGTTAGGAAAGGAGAGGTTCATGGAGCGGATGAAGACGGGCGTACCGGGCCTGGATGAGATGCTGCACGGTGGTTTCTTGCCCCAGACTGCCAATCTGGTCGAAGGCGCGCCGGGCACAGGCAAGACGACGCTGGGAATGCAATTCATCCATTATGGCATAGCGGCCTGCGAAGAGCCGGGATTGATCTTGACTTTTGAGGAATTTCCATGGCAGTACTATCGTGATGCGGCCAGTTTTGGGTGGGATTTCCGTCAGATGGAGCGAGAGGGGAAATTGCGTGTGGTGATGAGTAGCCCAGAGGTCACCAAGACTGACCTGGAACAGGTCGGCGGACGAATCGAACGCCTGGTACGGGAGATGGGCATCAGGCGGGTTCTGATAGACAGCCTTTCACACTTTGAGCGTCTCAGCGAAGAACCGACGCATCTGCGAAGCATTGTCTACGGATTTGTCAACTCACTAAAGCGCGAGGGCCTGACGGCCATGTTGACACGGGAGAGCGTGGCGTTGTTGGGGGAGACCGAAGGAACGGATGACACACTTGCTTTTATGGTTGACTCCTACGTTCTTCTCCGTTACGTCGAAATCGAGAGCGCCATACGCAAGGCGCTCTTGGTTCTCAAGATGCGGGGTAGTAATCACGACAAGGGCATCCGCCAGTTTGAGGTCACTCCTCGGGGGATCGAGGTCCGCGCGCCGTTCGAGGGGCGGGAAGGGATTATGAGCGGCAGCCCTCGGCGGATGGTCGACTCGTTTATGCAGGCATTTGTGCGGCGTTAATATAGAATTATCGCACAGGATTTGTGTCATGTGCGAGAATTTTTTCAGGACACGAATTACACAGATGGACACGGATAAAAAGAAAAAAGAATCAGTAATGAAAGCAATTGAATACATATTGGCTATCTATTCGTGGGTTGTCATTGGGATGCTGGTCGTTTTCCTGTGGCGCATTGCGTATTTTTTTGAGAAAACCTCGGGCCAGCGGGTGGGTTATCGTTTCCTGACCCTGCCGTCTCTGTTGCTGGCAGCCAGCGCGATCTACTATCTTGTGTACGGCGGGGGGTTCATTGGGCAACCTGCCGGCGATATACTGCTGTTTAGTGGTGGTGTTTCGCTGTGCCTGTTTGGCTTGCACCTGCATAAATTGATGATCGGAGAACGGCAATGATCTTTCTCACGGCATCCTTGGCGCCCGTGGGGTTGCTGGCTATTGCCTACCTGAATTCTCTCTTTGGCGACTTGAGCAAGCGATTGGGTTCCGTGACAAAGATGGCAGATTATCATCGCTGGTTCGTGGTGGCCAATGGTTTTATAACCCTGGCGGCGGTCATCCAGGTGGTGCGGGGCACCGCTGCTCTGGCGCCCGAGCGTGCACCGCCTATTTTGTTAGAGCCCTGGTTTGCATTGATATGTTTCTACATTCCTTTAGCCGTGGGGGTGACCATTGCTCTTGTGCTCATGTGGTACTACTGGGGATGGATCCTGATGGAGAAGGTTGATGATCAATGAACAATGAACAATGAAACAATGTGACCAGATGATGATGGGCAATACGACAATATGTGACGAAGGAGAACAATCGGAGAGGCTGCCTAGCCTGCGCTCCCAACTACACGCGCTGCCAAAGATAGATTTACACCGTCACCTGGAAGGCTCCTTGCGGCTTCAGACCCTGGCCGAGATTGCCCAGGAGCACGGGATTGATCTGCCCAGTTACGACATCGAGTACCTGCGGCCCTTTGTGACGGTTACGGGCGGGCCGCCGGATTTTCATCGCTTTCTGGAAAAGTTTCGTCTCCTGCGACGTTTTTATCCCACCCAGGAGGCTGTCGAACGAGTGGCCTATGAGGCGGTGGCCGACGCGGCAGCCGATAATGTCAAATATCTGGAACTGCGCTTCAATCCGGTCGCGCTGGCCCGGGCGCAAGGGTTTTCGTTCGACCAGGTGACTACCTGGGTGTGCGGTGCTACAGCCCGTGCCCAGCGTGATTGTGGCATTCGCGTCAATCTGATCCTGCAGATTGGCCGGGATGAGGACCTGGACACGGCGTCGCAGATCGCCGACGTCGCCTGGGCCCACCGGAAAGAAGGCGTCGTCGGTCTGGACCTGGCCGGTGACGAGGCGCGCTATCCAGCTCGCTGTTTTTCTCAAATTTTCCAGCGAGCGCGACGGAAGGGGTTGGGTGTCACAGTGCACGCTGGAGAAGTCGGGAGGGGCGAGAACGTCCGTGAGGCCATCGAATTACTAGGGGCACAGCGCATCGGACACGGCGTGCGATCAATCGAGAACTCGGAAGTTGTGCGACTGATCCGTGAGCGGGGAGTGGCGCTAGAAGTCTGCCCGACCAGTAATTTGCAGACAGGGGCCGTACATCGTTTTGGGTGGCATCCCCTTCCCGACCTGCTGGCGCTTAACTTGCGCGTGACGATCAACACCGATGACCCTAGCGTCAGCGATACGACGCTGACCGACGAGTATCTGACCGCCATGCTGGCGATGGGAGTGACGCTGGAGCAGATCAAGCGCTCTATCGTGGTAGCCGCCGAGGCTTCATTCCAGCCGCCAGCCGAGCGCAAGCAATTAGCAGAGTGGTTTCGTAAAGAGTTGGAAATGACCAATGGACAATGAACAATGAACAATGAAACAATGCATACGGAACTTGTTCGTGATCAGATTGCAGTGTTGATTGCTGCGGGGTTGCAGGGTGCGCAGGAGGAAGGTGCACTGCCGACGTTCGAGATAACGCCGGTCGTCGTGGACCGCCCGCGCCAGTCCGGCCACGGCGATTACGCTTCACCGGTCTGCCTGCGTCTGGCGCGAGAGGCGCGGATGTCCCCCCGTGAGATTGCTAATCGCGTGGTCGAGCATATCCCACCGGCCCCGTATGTGGGTCAGATTGAGGTGGCCGGGCCGGGGTACATCAACGTCACGCTAGATGCGTCCTGGCTGACAGCGCAGGTGGAAGTGATTCTGGCCGCCGGGGAGCGGTGGGGTAATGTGGACATTGGCCAGGGACGGCGGGTGCAAGTCGAATTTGTCAGCGCCAATCCCACCGGCCCAATCACTGTCGCCTCCACCCGCAACGCGGTCATCGGCGACACTCTGGCTAACGTGCTGGCGGCGGCGGGCTACGAGGTTGAGCGGGAGTACTATGTCAACGACGCCGGCTCCCAGGTGCGCAAGTTCGGCGCGAGCATTTATGCCTGTTATGCCCAGGCGTTGGGCCGGGACGAGCCATTTCCAGAGGACGGCTACCACGGGCACTACGTTGTGGAGATGGGGCGGCAGATGGCCCGGCAGTACGGCGACCGGTATCTCGACCTGCCCCGCAGAGAGGCCGTGCGTGCTTTGGGAACGGAGGGCATAGCGCGCATGGTCGCAGAGATACGCCAAGACCTGGCTGCGCTGGGAGTAGAGTTCGATACCTGGTTCCACGAAAAGAGCCTGCACGAATCAGGGCTTTTCGACCGCACGCTTCAGATGCTCCGAGACACGGGTTACATCACGGAGCGTGACGGCGCGGTCTGGTTCACCTCTCCCGACCTGGATGCAGACGCAGTCCTTATCCGTTCCTCTCAAGTCATACCGGAGCCGGACGAGCGGCCCACCTACCTTGCCTCTGACGTGGCCTACGTATGGAACAAACTGGTCGAGCGCGGCTTTGACGTGGCCATCTACGTCTGGGGGGCCGACCATCACGGTGACGTGCCCCGGGTGAAGGCGGTGACAAAGGCGTTGGGGCTGGATCCCGAGCGGGTGATACTCATCATCTATCAGATGGTCAATCTGAAGCGGGGTGGCGATGATGTGCGCATGTCGAAGCGGGCCGGAGAGTTCGTCACACTGCGCGAATTGCTCGACGAGGTTGGCCCGGACCCGATCTACTTTTTGCTGCTCACACGCACAGTTGACGCGACGATTGATTTCGATCTGGACCTGGCGGTCGAGCAGTCGGATAAGAACCCGGTGTACTATGTCCAATACGCCCACGCCCGCATCTCGAGCATCCTGCGCTACGCCGCTGACCTGGGGTGGAAGCCGCAGGCGCCAGGCGACGTCTCGCTGCTGACTCACGAGAGCGAACTGGCGCTGATCCGCAAGATGCTCGAGTTGCCGGAGGTCGTGGCGCTGGCGGCAACACAATTAGCCCCGCATCACCTGACCTTTTACGCCCACGACCTGGCAGCTGTGTTTCACGCTTTCTACCGCGACTGCCGCGTCGTCGCGCCGGAGGAGCCGGAGCGGACCCAGGCCCGGCTGATGTTGACGCGAGCGGCCCGGCTGACGCTGGCGCAAGCGTTGGGACTGCTAGGGGTGACTGCGCCAGAGCGGATGTGAGTTGGGTGACTGGGGGATTGGGTGACTGGGGGATTGGGTGATTGGAGGATTGGTGAATGGGATTGAAGCCGGATCACTGGATTCGTAAGATGGCGTTGGAGCAGGGGATGATTGAGCCGTTCGTGGATGGGCAGGTGCGCGATGGCGTGATTTCTTATGGCCTCTCGTCTTATGGCTACGACATCCGCGTGGCCGACGAGTTTAGGATTTTCACTAATGTTCACTCGACTATCGTGGATCCCAAGCAGTTCGATTCCCGGTCCATGGTGGATTTTAGGGGAGATTTGTGCATCATTCCCCCCAACTCCTTTGTCTTGGCCCGCTCTGTGGAGCGAATGCGTATGCCGCGCAATGTGACGGGGATCGTGTTGTGCAAGAGCACCTACATCAGAGTGGGGGTGTTAATTCCTACCACAGTTCTGGAAGCCGGTTGGGAAGGGGAGATCACGCTAGAGATCGGCAACGTTACTCCGCTGCCCGCCCAAATCTACGCCAATGAGGGCATAGCCCAGATACTATTCTTCGAGGGAGACGAGGAGTGCGAGACCTCGTATGCCGACAGGCAAGGCAAGTATCAGGCACAGCAAGGGGTGGTGTTGCCCCGGCTGTGACATTGACGAATGTGGGATTCTTGTTATAATGCGCTTGGGCGGTTAGCTCAATTGGTCAGAGCGTCTGGTTTACACCCAGAAGGTTACAGGTTCGAGTCCTGTACCGCCCACCACAGGTGGCGTAGGATGGACATCCGCAGAATATTGCTAGAGAGCGGGGCTTTGCTTACTGGTCCCGCCGCCTGCACGACGAAATTGA
The DNA here is from genome assembly GCA_964420485.1 of uncultured Anaerolineales bacterium. Classification (GTDB taxonomy): domain Bacteria; phylum Chloroflexota; class Anaerolineae; order B4-G1; family B4-G1; genus CAYQTW01. The sequence goes on along the minus strand of CAYQTW010000084.1, from coordinate 4,364 downwards.
CCGGCGGGTGGCAGTGGACTTTTTGCCATACAACGAACGAGAATTCGCCGAGATTCGGTGCCACAGCCGGCTCGTCCGCCACGTTCTGCGCACGGGAAAAGTGCTCTATGAGAAGCCCAACTGACGAGGCACGCCGTTGGCTCACCCACGCCCAGGACGAATACGGGGATGCCCAAGGCCTGAGAGAGCGCGAGCGTTTTTACCTGGCCCTCTTTCACTTCCAGCAAGCGGCCGAGAAAGCGTTGAAAGCCTTTCTCTACGCCCATACTGACGACCGTAGGGTTTTTTTTACCCATTCCGTCCTGGAACTGAACTGGTCCAGGCTGCTGTTGTTCTCGACCCCTCCCTGGCCGACCTGGAGAAGGCCAGCCGCCTGGATCAGTATTACATCCCCACCCGCTACCCGAACGGCCTCCCTGGAGGAGTGCTGTCCCGCTTCTATACTGATCCCGATGAGGCCACTGAAGCATCGGACTTGGCCCGCCGGGTCATCGAGGTCGTGGCCCGGCGGCTAGGAGAGCAGAAATAACTTTCACAATCTACGAAAAAGGAGTAGCAGCGATGAAACTAGATCCCGAAGCACGATACGCCAAGACCCACGAGTGGGCCCGGTGGGACGGAGAGGAGATCGTCTGCGGCATCAGCGACCACGCCCAGGAGTCCCTCTCCGACATCGTATACGTCGAACTCCCCGAAGTCGGTGATACCTTTGCCAAAGGGGATGCTTTCGGCGTCGTCGAGTCGGTGAAAGCCGCCTCTGATCTCTATGTACCTATGGGCGGAGAGATCATCGCCATCAACGAGGATCTGGAGGACACGCCGGAACTGGTCAACCAGGATCCTTATGACGAAGGCTGGATGATCCGCTTGGCCCCGTCCGATCCCGTCGGATTTGATGACCTGATGGACGCTGACGACTATGAAGCGTTCGTCGCAGAGGAGGAGGGGTAGGGGCGGCCCTTGCAGTCGCCCTCTTCGGAGGGCATCCGCAAGGGATGGCCCCTACAGAAACATTGGCACGGAGGTGCTATGCCATACATTTCTCATTCCAACAAGGACCGGGATGCCATGCTTGCTGCCATCGGCGTCCGATCCATCCGAGATTTGTTCAAGGATGTGCCGGCCTATGCCCGCTTCCCCGAGTTGGCCCTTCCGTTTGCCCTCTCAGAGATGGAGGCGCGCTGGGAATTGCAAGCGCTGGCCGGAGCCAACTTTACCGCCGCCGACTTTGCCTGCTTCCTGGGGGCCGGCGCCTATCACCACTTTGTCCCCGCCGTGGTAGACGCTGTCATCAGCCGAGGAGAGTTCTACACCGCCTACACTCCCTACCAGCCGGAGATCAGCCAGGGCACCCTACAGGCCATTTTTGAGTACCAGAGTATGATCTGCGCGCTCACCGGCATGGAGGTCTCCAACGCCTCCCACTATGACGGAGCCACTGCCACCGCCGAGGCGGTTATCACCGCCGTCAACGTCCACCGCCTGAAGCGGCGCAAGATTGTCATCTCTCCCTGGGTGCATCCCGAATACCGGGCCGTGGTGCGCACTTATACCCAGGGAATGGGGCTGACTATCGTGGAGAACGGCGGATCGCAGAACAACAACGGATTAACGGATCTCCTCGACGATGGCACGGCCTGTGTCATCGTCCAGTACCCCGACTTTTTGGGACGTTTCGAGGACTTGGGCGTCCTGGCCGAGGCCGTCCACGCGGTTCGTGCGCTGCTGATCGTCGTGGCCAACCCCATCGCGCTGGGGCTGCTCAAGCCGCCCGGAGAGTTTGGGGCGGACATCGTGGTGGGCGAGGGGCAGGGGATGGGCGCGGGGCTCAACTTTGGCGGGCCGTACCTGGGCTTTTTCGCCACCCGTAAGAAGTACGTGCGCAAGATGGCCGGGCGCGTCGTGGGCCAGACGGTGGACACGGAGGGCAACCGGGGCTTTGTCCTGACGCTCTCCACCCGCGAACAGCACATCCGCCGGGAAAGGGCCACTTCCAACATCTGCACCAACCAGGGCCTCGTGGCGCTGGCAGCGGCGGTCTACATGGTGGCGCTGGGCAAGACGGGGCTGCGCCGGGTAGCCGAGTTGAACTATCACAAGGCCCACTACGCCCAACGACGGATTGCGGGAATCGACGGATACTCTGCCCTTGACGACAAGCCCTTCTTCAACGAGTTCGTGGTCCGTTGCCCGCAGCCGGTCAAGGAGATCAACGACTATCTGCTGGACGAGTGGGGCATCATCGGCGGCTACGACCTGGGGCGCGATTACCCTCACCTGAAAGACCACATGCTTGTGTGTGTGACGGAGATGAACCCCCGTGAGGATATTGACACGCTGGTGGAGGCGCTGGGGGAAATGAACAATGAAACAATGAGCAATGAACAATGAAGAAAGCCGGATGTGGTCGTTAATCGGTGAGAACGTCTTGTTCCGGGGGGAGGAGAGATAGGCGGCGGAAGCGGTGGCCCAGTGTCAGGCGCAACAACTCTGCGCCGGAATGATGCGGGTTCGATAAAGTCTCAAGAACTCGTGCTCGTTTTCATTTAGAGGAATGGGACTGTTCAACAGATCCTCGTACTTTTCGAGAACGTGCGTGGAGAGTCGACGCAGAGCCTGTTCTTCCGTTTTACCGAAAGTGTAAATAGCCAACTCTGGCACGCAGACGGAAAACCCAACAGGTCGTTCATCAAGCACCTCGACGGTGAACAGGTCCTGGCCAGTCATGGAGATGGTATATGTTTCGCAAGATTGTTTCATTTCGTTCACCTCTTTGGGCATCTTGTGAATGATAGCACGTTTTATCAAAATGGGCAAACCACCAGAGAAATGAGAGTATACCTATGCCTGAATCACTGATCTTTGAAATTTCCCACCCCGGCCGGTGCGCCACTGTGCTGCCGGAGCCAGACGTGCCGTTGAGTGACCTGCCGGAGGAGTTGGTGCGCGACGGTCTGCCGCTGCCCGAGGTCGGCGAGCCCGACCTAATCCGCCACTATACCCACCTCTCCCATGAGAACTATGGGGTGGACGTTGGCTTTTACCCTCTCGGCTCCTGTACGATGAAGTACAACCCCAGGATCAACGAGGAGGTGGCCCGTCTGCCGGGCTTTACTCATCTCCATCCTTATCAGGATGAGGAGACGGCGCAGGGAGCACTTTTTTTGATATACCACCTGCAAGAGTTCCTCAGAGAGATTGGCGGGTTCGCGGCGGCCAGTTTGCAGCCGGCGGCTGGGGCCCACGGCGAGTTGACCGGCGTGTTGATGATGCGCGCCTATCATCTGGACCGGGGGGACGTAGAGCGAGACGTGATATTGGTCCCGGACTCGGCCCACGGCACCAACCCGGCCAGCACGAGTATGAGTGGCCTGCGCACAGTCGAGATTCCTTCCGATGAACGCGGCAACGTGGACCTGGCGGCGCTGGAGGCAGCCTGTGATGAGCACGTGGTCGGAATGATGCTGACCAATCCCAATACACTGGGGCTCTTCGATGAGCGCGTCGAGGAAATCGTCGAATTGGTACACGGCTGCGGGGGATTGCTCTTTGGCGATGGGGCGAACATGAATGCACTGCTGGGCGTCTGCCGGCCGGGTGACCTGGGCTTTGACGTGATGATGTACAACCTGCACAAGACCTTCAGCACGCCCCACGGCGGCGGCGGGCCAGGTGGAGGAGCGGTGGCCGTGGCGGAGCATCTGGCCGATTTTCTGCCTGGTCCTATCGTGGCGGTGGACGCCGAACAGTCGGACGACGAGGCCGAGTTCTACACATTCGTCAGCCCGCCCAAGTCCATCGGTCGAGTGAAGGCGTTCTACGGCCAATTCGGTGTGTTGGTAAAGGCCTACACCTACATTCGTATGCTGGGCCCGGAAGGGCTGCGCCGGGTGGCCGAGTATGCCGTGCTCAACGCCAACTATGTGATGAGCCAGGTCAAGGATATCTACACGGTGCCCTACGACCGCATCTGCATGCACGAGTTCGTCCTGGCCGGGCCGCCCAAGGATGTGCAGGCCGCCGGCGTGCATACAATGGACGTGGCCAAGCGGTTGATGGATTTCGGCTTTCATCCGCCCACGGTCTATTTTCCCTTGATCGTCCCCGAGGCGCTAATGATTGAGCCGACGGAGACGGAGAGCAAGGAGACATTGGACGCATTCGCCGAGGCGCTGGTGCGCATCGTCGCAGAGGCCCGCACAGACCCTGACCTACTCCACGAGGCGCCCCACAATACGCCGGTGCGGAGGCTGGACGAGGTGCGGGCGGCCAAGGAGTTGGTGCTGCGCTACAAGTAGGGGGATAGCCCAGTTGGTGAGAGCCCATCCCGTACCTGGGATGGGCTCTTTTTGCGCTGCCTGGCG
>CAYQTW010000083.1:0-10384 GCA_964420485.1 uncultured Anaerolineales bacterium | reverse complement strand
GACCGTGTCTGGACGCTGCGCCAGTTCCTGGGCCAGGGCACGCAGTTCCCCCGGTGGTTTTCCTGGCGTCTCCCACACATGGCGTACCACGCGGTACGGGCCGTGGACGACGGCGGTCTCTGCCAGTTCTGCCGCTTCCACTTTTAGCAAGCGTCCGTGCGCCCGGCGCATGTCGCGCCGCAGTTGTTTGACCTCGGCCTGCAACCGTTCCACTGCCTGGTCCAGTTCCCAGTGGCCCACGGTCAGCAAGCCCGCCAGCCGGTGGGCCATCGTATTCTTGGCCCGGTAATCGCGCAGGGCCCGCCCGCCACACAGGAACTCGACGCGCGTCTCGTCCCCGCGATGGTCGAGGCGCACGATCTTGATCAGGCCGATCTCACCGGTGTGGGCGACGTGTGTCCCGCCGCAGGGGTTCACGTCAAAGCACCGGCCTGAAAGAGCCGATGATGGGTTGCTGCCTGATCCGGCACCGCCTGTTCTACGGCGGTGCGTTAAAGGGCCGGCGATCTCTACGAGACGCACCGGCCCTTCCACGGCCGGTGGACGGCGCAGGGGCAGCGCGGCCAACTCGTCGGGGCCGACAAAACGTGCGCTGACCGGATGGTTCTCCCAGACCACCTGGTTGGCCAGTTCTTCGACCGGTGTCACCGTCGCTGCATCCAGGCGAGCGGTGTTGAGGTCTACCGTGCTCGTCTCTGCTCCCAGGTGAAAGCCCACGGTGTCGGCGCTCAGCACTTGCTCAAAGGCGGCGGAGAGGATGTGTTGACCGGTGTGCTGCTGCATGTGATCGAATCGCCGGGGCCAGTCGAGCACTCCCTCGGTTTCGGCTTCTGACAAGGCGTGTTCCAGGACGTGAAGGATGGCGCCGTCTGACTCGCGCACGATCACGTCGAGCACTGTCACCCCACCCAGCGTGCCCCGGTCGGCCGGCTGGCCACCGGAAGTGGGGTAGAAGGCGGTGCTGTCGAGCACGACGGCCGGGCGGTCATTCCAGGTCAACCGCTCAATCACGCGGGCAGAGAAGCGGGTACGGTACGAGTCCGCATAGTACAATCGTTTGGTCATCTGTCCTCCAGGGGCAGGGTAAATTTGAAATTACTGCCGTGGCCCATTTCGCTCTCCACCCACAAGCGGCCACCGTGAGCCTCCACGGCCAGTTTGCAAAATGCCAGACCCAGGCCGGTTCCTTTAATGTTCTCGGCGTTCTCCAGGCGCGCGAAACGATCAAAAATGCGCTGGCCCAGTTCCGGTGGGATGCCCGGTCCGGTGTCGGACACGGTGAACAGTATTTCCTCTCCCGTCTGTTCGACGTCGAGTGTGATGCGTCCGTCCAGCGGGGTGAACTTTGTTGCGTTGTCTAACAAGTTGGTCAACACGCGCAGGATCAGGTTACGGTCGGCAAGCATTCTGGGCAGGTCGGGGGCGACGTGCATTTCCAGGTTCTGCCTTTTGCCTAGCGCCAGTGGATGAATCTGCTCAATCGCCTCACGAACGAGCGATGCGGGTCTCACAAAGGTCTTGTTCAACTCTGTCTCGCCGGATTCCAGCCGGCTCAGGTCCAGCAGTGAGTCGATCAGCAGATATAGTTTCTGCCCGCTGCGTTTGGCAATGTTCAGTAACTTTAATACCGGCAGTGTGCTGTCCTGTTCGACAAAGGCAGTGTGGATCAGTTGCAGGCCGCTCATGATACTGCCCAATGGATTGCGCAGGTCGTGGATGATCATGTGCGTCAGGTCGTCGCGCATTTGCTCCAACATCACTTGCTCCGAGATGTCGTGCCCGACCCACTGGATGGCCGCCCGCCCGCCGTAATCAATCTTGGCCATGTGCATGTCCAGGATATGGTGTTCCTCGCCGGATTGGATGTCTATCTCCTGGATCAATGGCTGGCCGGCCCCAAGTTGCTGCAAGGCAGTCTGATACGCCTCGTTTGGTATTTTGAATAGGTCATGCGGGGTAGTGCCGACCAACTGATCGCGGGACATTTTGAACATCTCGACTGCCTGTTGGTTGAGATCCAGAATCCTCCCTTCCATGTCCAGCACGATGATAGGGTCAGCACTTTCGTTAAAGAGACTCTCGTAGCGGCGCTCGGCCTGGCGGGCGCGCTCGTAGAGTTCGGCGTTGCGGATGGCGGCGGCGGCCAGATCAGCCACGGCGGGGAGCAGCCGCTGGGCGTCCTCGTCAAAGAGACCCGCGGCCGGATTGAGTGCTTCGATCACGCCGATGGTGTGGCCTTTGACCTTGATGGGGACAGCCAGCATCGTGCGCGTATGGAAGCCGGTTTTTTCATCTATGCCGGAGTAAAAGCGCTTGTCGGAGCGGGCCGTGGGCACCAGCGATGGCTCACCGGTCTGGACCACCCATCCAGCGATTCCCTGACCGGGAGCCAGGCGCAGCCCGGTCACATCATCGGCCGCCTCACCGACAGCCACACGAAAGGCCAGTTCTCCCGTTTTATCATCCAGCAGAGCGACAGAGGCCGCTTCCACCTGAAAGTAATCCCGTACCTGGGCCATCAGGGAGTGCAGTACACTGTCCAGATCAAGCGTCGCGGTGAGAACCTGACTGGTCTGGTTAAGAAAGACCAATTCATGCAGCCGTTTCTGCATAGCGTCAATCTCGTGGCTCTCCAACTTTTTGGCTTTGGCATCTGTCATCACTTGTCGGACATGACCTCCTCCCGCCCTTGCAGTTTCTCGAGCACTTTGGCCGTGACCAGTTTCAGGTGACTAGGGTTCAGCACAAAGTCAAGATCATCGGAGGGCACACTCAGCACCGGGCAGAGGGTGAATCCTCCGATCCATTGCTCGTACAGTTCGTCGAGTTGCTCCAGATAGGTCGTCGAGATATCTTGCTCATACGAGCGACCACGGAGGCGGATGCGCTCCTGAAGTGTGGGAACCGAGGCTCTCAGATAGACGATCAGGTCGGGTGGGGGAAGCACAGTGGTCACGACCTCGTACAGTTCGCGGTACCCGCTGTAATCTCGCTCGTCCATCAAGCCCTGGCGGTAAAGATTGCGGGCGAATATCTCGGCGTCCTCGTAAACGGTGCGGTCCTGCACCACCGAGTTGGCGCGCTGGAGCAACTGCCAATGGTGACGCAGGCGGCGCGAAAGAAAATAGATTTGTGAGTGGAAACTCCACCGCTGCATGTCCCCGTAAAAGTCGGCCAGATAGGGATTATCGTTGACTGCTTCGAAAAAGGGCTCCCAGTGCAAATGCTCGCTCAAGAGCGCCGTGAGGGTGGATTTGCCCACTCCAATGTTGCCTGCAATAGCGACAAAACGTTTCATATCCGTTAATGTCCTGGAATCCGTGTTCTCACGCCTGGGGCAGGGCGACGGTGAACGTGCTGCCCTGCCCTGGTTTACTTTCTACGTTGACTGTTCCCTCGTGGGCTTGGATGATCTCCCACACCAGCGCCAGTCCCACTCCCATACCGCCAAAGCGCCGCCTGGGGGTGCCATTCACCTGGTAGAAACGCTCAAAGATGCGGTCCATGTGCTCCGGCGCGATACCAATGCCCTCGTCGGCGACCGAGACGTAGACCCAGGCTTTATCGGCCCAGGCGCGGAGGGTGATGGTGCCGCCGTCGGGGCTGAACTTTACCGCGTTATCCACCAGATGACTAAAGGCCAACTCTAACTGTTCCTGGTCGCCCAGCACGGGCGGCAGTTCCGGCGGCAGTTCCTCTCGGAATGTAATGCTGGTTTCCCTGGCAAAGCGCCGGAACCCCGTCAGCGCGTGCTGCACCACTGCGACGGCCGACACGGGAGCCAGCATCAATGCCTCCCGGGGCATGGTCTGCAACATTGTCAGATTGTGGATCAGGTGCGCCAGAGTGTCAGTGCGCTCGTGAACGATCTGCAACGCTGCTTGCTGGTTGTCGGGAATGTGGCCCAGATCGCCTGCTAGAAGCAACTCGACGTACCCCTGGACCAGGGTAAGCGGTGTGCGCAGTTCGTGGCCCACGTTCTGCACCAACTCGGTGCGCAGACGATCCAGTTCTTTCAATTCCTCATAAGCCTGGCTCAATTCCTCCGTCCGCTCTTGCAGTGTCTGGTACAGCCGCGTGTTCTCCAGCACGACACCCAGTTGAGCGGCAATGGCCGTGAACAGGCGCAGGTCGTCCTCGTCGAACGCGGCCAGCACGGGGCTCTCTGCATTCAAAACGGCGATGACCCGGCCGGACACCTTGATCGGCACCGCCAATTCAGAGCGGACTTTGGACGTACCCTCAAAGTAGTATGGCACTTTTCGCACGTCGGGGATCAGCACCGGCTCTTCAGTCTGGTACACCCGCCCCATAACACTTTTGTCGAGGGGAAGACAAAAGTATCCCTCAGACGGTGAGAAGCCTATCATAGAGGGATGGGTGACCAGAACCGTTCCACCTTCGTCAGGGAGGGCAAAGTTCAAGTATTCGATGCCCAGTGTCCTGTGCAATGCTTCGATGGTGCGCTCCAGCACCTGGTCAAACTCCAGGGTCGAGGCTGCGTCCCGCATGATCTCCTGCAACAGGCGCGTTTCGGCCAGCCGGCGGTTGGTCTCCTCGAACAGGCGGGCGTTCTCTATGGCGATGGCGACCTGGCTGGCGATGCCGGAAAAAAGGCGCCGGTGGCCCTCGTCGAAGGCGTGGGGTTCGTAGGACTGGGCGCTTATGACGCCGACGACCTTGTCTCTGGCGACGAGCGGTAGTACCATCAAGGAGCGGGTTGGGGCGCCCAGGGCAATGGCCTCCATGGGCAGGGTATCCTGTTCCTTTTCCATATCCTCGACCCACAGTGGTTCCCGGGTGCGCACCACCCAGCCGCTCAGACCGTTTTCGACTTTGAAAGTCTGGGGAGGCAACTGTTTCCCCTGATCCACAATGATCGGCAGGTAGAGTTCGTTTTTCTCCTCGTCGTATAGGGCAATGTGGAAAGTGGTGGTATCCATCACCGTGCTGACTTGTTCGTAGACCCGTTGCAGCACTTGGTCCAGTTTCAGCGTCGAGGCGATGGCGATGTCAATGGCGTGCAGCACGGTGAGTTCCTCCACGTGGCGTTTGGCCTCTTCGTAGAGGCGGGCACTCTCGATGGCTACGGCGGCCTGCTGGGCGAAGAGCCCCAGCAACCGTTCGTCGTCGGGGGTGAATGTTCGCCGCTCAGTTTCCTCGGAGAGAGTGAGGACTCCAATGATCTGCTCCTGCCACCTGAGGGGCATCCCGATGACGGTGGTGAAAGGTTCTTCCTCATAAGCCAGTGTTCGTCCTTCCCAATGGGAGTAGTCATCCACGGTGAGAGGTTTCCCGGTCTGCACCACACGGCCGGAGATGCCTTCACCGAGTTTGAGACGCGTGCCGGTAAAGTCGCGCCCCAGTTTGTAGGAGACTACCAGTTCGAGTTCCTCACGCGCCTCGTCGTAGAGATACAGCCCCCCTTTGTCCACATCCAGAAGCCCGGCCGCCCGGTCACAGATAGTCCACAACAGGTCGGGCAGGTCGGTAGGCACACCGATTTCCAGGGAGGTGTGGTACAGTGCCATCATCTCATCGGCCCGCTGTTTCGTTTCCTCAAACAGGCGGGCGTTTTGGATGGCGATGGCGGCCTGATGGGCCAGGGGCTGGAGGCGCTCCTCGAGGTCGGCGCGAGTGAAGAGGCTACTGTCTCGCTTGTTGATCGCGGTGATGGTGCCGATGGCCTCCCCTTTAAAGACCATTGGTGCGGAGATGACCGTTCGCAGTCCGAGGGCTTCTTTCATCTCCTTGCCCTCCCGCTCATCAACGGCCAGATCGTCGGAGTAGAACCCCTGCTGGTTGCGCATCACCCAGGTGCAGATGCCCGTATCACGGAGCAGCTTGACTCGCCCGGCCAGTTCCGCCGCCAAGGGGCCATAAGCGGCGGCATAGATCAGGCGAGTGCCATCTTCGCTTAACAGGGGGATGGCTACCGTTTCGGCCTCCATCAACTCGGCGGCCTGATGGACGACGAGATTGAGCACCTCGTCCGGATCGAGCACCTGGCTGATAGTAGCGGCAATGGTGTTGAGGCTTTCCAGTTGTGCGGCACGCTGCCGTTGCACAGCGTACAGCCGCGCATTCTCAATAGCCAGGGCCGCCTGCTGGCCAAAGGCCAACGCCAGTTCAGCTATCTCCCCAGTATAGAGGCCAGGCTCTCTTTTGTTGATGGTGGCGAGGCCGATGACCTTTCCCTTGCTCAACAGCGGCACCCCCAGCCAAGAGCGCACCCACTCTGTGCCGACCAGGGCGCGGAATCGCTCATCCTGCTGTGCGTCGGCGAGGATGAGCGGTCGTTGGATGTCCACTATCTCCCGGACGAGGGCATCGTCTGCGACAGTGAGCGTGAGGCCGAGGTGTGCTGCGGAGGCCTCAAAGCCCCGCACCGCCTGGATGCGCATCGTTTCCCCTTCCCTCAGCCACAGGGAAACAGCGTCGTAGGGTATGACCTGCTCCAACTGTGCCAGGATCAACTGTAGCACCTCGTCGAGGTCGAGAGTGGAGCCAATGGCCCGCCCGATTTCGGTCAAGGCTTCCAACTGGTGGGCGCGCTGCTGCGTCTCCTCAAACAGGCGGGCATTTTCGATGACGATGGACACCTGGTTGGCGATGGTCTGAGCCAGGGCCACCTCCTCGGCGTCGAAGCATCGTTGCTGCCCCACGGCGTCCAGGCCGATGCTGCCCACCACCTCCCCTTTCACGATCAGGGGTGCGATGAGCATTGAGCGGATGTCCAGCCTGTGCATCGTTTCCCGCACGGTCGCCATCAGCGGATCGTTCCACGTGTCTTTGATCACCAGAGGCTCACGGTCGGCGATGATGCGCTCGGCGGCCAGGTATCCCTGCACCGGGAACCATTCCGCCGTTGCCCCGGTGGGTGGATACTCGGCCACCACCTGCCCGTGGGTCTGTGCCTGGTCAAAGAGCAGAATGCCGCTGTGGTCCGCTTCGAACACCGCCACCATCTGCTCGACGGTCGCCTCCAGAATGCGGGTCAGGTCCAGCGAGGAACTGATCACCTGCGACACCTGGTGAACCAGTTTCAAATCCCTGGTCGTCCTCTCCAGGCGGGCCACGTGTTTCCGGGTCTCCTCAAACAGGCGGGCGTTCTGGATGGCGATGGCGGCCTGGTTGGCGAATACAGATGCGATCTCGGCATCTTGCTCGTCGTAAAAGTGGGCCTCGACTTTGTCGGTAGTTAGCATGCCGATCACCCGGCCCTTGACCAGCAGCGGGATGCCCATCCACGAACGAATGTCGTGCAACTCGGGTGTCAGGCCATAGATCTCGATTGACTTTAGCCAGCGCTCGTCCTCGTGGACAGAGCCAATGATCAAAGGCCGTTTGCTCTCCACCACCTCATAGTTGAGGGGGGCTGTGTCCAGATTGAGGCGGACATTGAGCATGCTGTCGGGATTGGCGAATCCTTGCACAGCGTGGATGACCAGGTCTTTATTTTCCAACAGCATAATTGAACTGCTATCGAAGGCGATAACCTTTTCCAGTTCGGCCAGTATCAAGCCCAGTACATCGTTGAGGCTGAGTGTGGAATTGAGCGCCTGAGTGATTTCCCGCAAGGTGTCGGCCAGGCGACGGCTGTCTCTTTCCTTTTCGATCAGCGCGGCCATCTCCTGGTTGCGCTGCTCCAGTTCGACGGTGCGCTCGGCGATTCTCTGCTCCAGGCCGGCCTGGTAGGCTCGGTTCTCCGCCTCCAACCGCCGCTGCTCGTCCAGCAAGCGCTTTTTCTCGGCCGCGCGGCCGACCACGCGGTTCAGCACTCTCTGGGTGACCGGTTTGGCGACGTAATCGTACGCGCCGCTGCGCATTGCCTCGGCTGCGGTGGACACGTCTGGCTCGCCGGTGATCAGGACGACCGGGATGTCCTCGTCAATCTCACGCACCCGTTGTAGGAGCGCCAGACCGTTTGTATGGGGCATGATGATGTCGGCCACGATGACGTCGCAGGAGTGGTCAGTCAGAAACGACTCGGCCTCAAAAAAGTTGGCTGCGGTGGTCACGTCGTAGCCGTCCTCCTCGAGGAACGCCTGGAAGGTCTCGCGGATGCTCAGTTCGTCATCTACGATCAATACGTGGACCATATCACAACTTCCATTCGTTGTCAACGGGAAGGTCCACCTGGAAAATGGTGTACTCTCCCTCGACGCTCTCTACTTGAATATCGCCGTGATGGTCCTGGATGATGCCGTAACTGACGGAGAGGCCCAGCCCGGTGCCATTGCCGGGTTTTTTGGTGGTGAAGAAAGGAGTAAAGACGTGGGGCAGGTTCTGGGCCGGGATGCCCACGCCCTGGTCGTGGAAAGTGGTGCGCACGTAAGGTTGCCCCTCCTTCTCCACCTGCTCGATGCAGATGGTCAGCCGTTTGTTCGGATCGTTCTTCGGGTAGCGGGCGTTGAGGGCATAACGGGCGTTAGAGATCAGGTTGAGAAAGACCTGCTGGATGCGCTGACTGTGGCACTTTATCTGGGGCAGGTCTGGCTGCTTTTCGATCTCTAAAATGATACTGTCCTTTCTCAACTGTTGATCGGTCAGAGTGAGGGTGGCCCGAAGGATGTCGGGGACGTGGGCCGGGCTGTGGGCCTCATTCTCCGCGCGGGCAAAGGTGAGCAGGTCGCGCACGATGTTGGTCACCCGGTCGCCTTCCCGCAGGATGCCTTCCAGAAAACGGGCCTGTCGCCCCCCTGGTTCGGCCTTGTTCAACAGTAGTTGGGCATAGTTGATGATGCCGTTGAGGGGGTTGTTGATCTCGTGGGCCACGCCGGCCGCCAGTTGGCCGATGGAGGCCAGTTTGGCCGACTGGATCAGTTGTTCCTGCAACCGTCGTTGCTCGGTCACGTCTTCGACGGTGGCCAGCGCACCGCTGACGGCCCCGCCCTCGTCGCGCAGGGGGGTCAGGCGCACGCGCAGGATGCACTCCTGGCCCCACTGGGAATGGTAGTGGTACTCGGCGGCAATTTGCGTCGCCTCCTCCATGCAGCGGCAAAAGTCGGCAGCGATGCCGGCCTCGACCAGGTTGGGCATGGTCAGCACGTTGAACTGGCGGGTGGCCTCCTCACTGGGGGAGCCCAGGATCTGTAGGAGGGCCGGGTTGGCGTGGGTGACGTTGCCGACGCGGTCACAGGTGACGACGCCGATGGGAGCCTGGGTCACCAGGGTGCGGTAGCGGGCCTCACTTTCCTGCAGTGCCTTCTCCGCTTGCTTGCGCTCAGTGATGTCGCGCGAGATGCCCATTACGCCCACCAGTTCACCGTGCGCATCGCGCAGCGCGGAGGCGGCCAGGAGGCTCGGGAACAGTTCGCCATTCTTGCGCTTGTTGAGTACTTGTCGAGTACATTGACCTCTTTCGAGAGTCGTCTGGTGGATTGTGATACCGTCAAGTGGGTCTGCGTAGAGAATGTCAACGTGTGTTCCCAGGACTTTGTTCCGACTATATCCAAAGGTTTCCTGTGCCGCTGTGTTGAATTCGACGATCCGGCGCTCCATATCCACAGTGATGATCATGTCCAGGGAACTCGCAATGATGTTTTTTGTGTACTCTTGCGCGGCCCTCAAAGCATCTTCTGCCCGCTTGTGCTCGGTGATTTCTTGCTTTAACTTTATGGTTTGTTCCTGCAGCGGGTTGAAAATCTGCCGGCTGACGATCCCATATCCTAGTGTGGCGATGCTAAAGGTAGTTGTGATAGATATGATTGGAAAACGAAGTTGAACTATCCCGCCCACAACAAACCCGATCAGCAGGGTCAACGCGCTTAACGCCAGGTACGGCTCCCCGGTGCGGCGACGCTCCTGCCAGAAAAGAACGAGGGCCCAGACAAAGCACAAGGCAGGCAATACGGCTGCTGCAACTCCCCAAGTGCTGACGTCGAAGATGGTTGTGCCGTTGGCGTCCAGGCGAGGCCTAAAGATCAGTTGATGGTGAAAAAGGGGAATGGAAAAGACAACCGTAGCCAGTAGTTCTGTGACTGCGCCGAGGTCGGCCCAGCGGGTGCGGCGGCCGACGTAGCGGACGGTGAATAGCAGCAGGAATGGCCCCATCAGGGTAAAAGCAAGCGTGCCCATTTCCAGCACAAAAACCGGGTTGCCCACCCCAAGCCACAAGGTTATCTGCAGGAGAAGGGCCAGGGCGGCCCAGATTGCCTCCGCCAGGGTGAAGAGGGCGAAGAAGCGGTTGAGTGTGCGCTTCAGCCCGGCGCCCAGCACCATTAGCGTCAGTGCCGTGGCGATCAGCGCCGAGATGCCGTAGGCGACACAGTCCAACCAAAAAATTGGTGGCATGGTTATCTTTCTCCTATATCAACTCTGACGCCAGGCTGATTGGCCGACAAATTTAACATTCGGACGCAGATTGACGCAGATTCACGCT
>CAYQTW010000082.1:0-10410 GCA_964420485.1 uncultured Anaerolineales bacterium | reverse complement strand
ACGTTGCGCCTGGCAGTCCAGGCTCTGATGCTGGTTCGCCGGGGCAAGCAGTCGGTCGAGGAGTTGGTGGGCCGCGTCCGAGAGTTGCAAGACTGATTGGCACAAGTGGAGCAAGCCTACGCAACCGCTCAAGCCGAGGTTCAGCGTCTGACGAAGGCCCTGGCCGAAGCCCAGGCGCAGGTGACCACCTTGCAGGGCGAAGTGAAGCAGTTGCAAGCGCAGTGGGCGATGACGCTGGAGCGCTTGATCGTGGTGTTGAAGATGTCGGGCCGCTGCACGGTGCGCAGCATCGTTGAAGTTCTGGAGTACGGACTGGGGATTCACGTCTCGGTTGGGTATGTGCAGGGCATCATCGCCCAAGCCGGTACGAACGCCCACACTGCGCTGGAGATGTTGTTGAAGGTCGTTACCTTGTCGGGCGCGATATGCATCGATGAGGTCTTCCTCAAAGAGTTGGGACGCAAGATGTTGGGAGTGGTGATCGTCGACCCCGTGAGCGGGTTGATCCTGCGCCTGCAGCGATGCAGCGACCGGAGCAAGGATACCATTGGCCTGGTGCTCCAGCAGTTTGCAGAGGCCGGCTTCAAGGAGAAGATCAAACTGTGCCTGACCGATATGTACACCGGCTACCTGGAGCCGGTGAAGACCTACCTCCCCAAAGCGGTTCATCAGTTCTGTTGGTTTCACATCAATTGCTTTCATATTGGTGCGACCGTCCATCGGGCGAAGCGGGCTTACGAGCGGGCGGTCAAGGCGCTAGCTGCCTTTGACAAGAAGCACCCAGGCACTCTGTCAGACGCGGAGCGGAAACAACGCCAAGAGCCCGTGGCGGCCCGTGACCAGGCTCGACGTCATTGGCAAGGCGCCCAGCGCTTCCAACGCCTGCTGATGCGCACACTCTGGTCGCCTACTCTCGCTGTGGCAACCGCACGTCTGGATCAACTCATCCGCATGGCGCCCAAGGTGGAAAACCCTTATGTCCAGACGATGGGAGCGTTCCTGGCCGAACACCAAGCCGGATTGCTAGTCTTCTACTCTTGTCTGGAGAGTGGTCAGCACGTGCTGAAACGGCTATCGCGTTCGCAACAGAAGTGGGTGCTCTCGACCAAACGCTGGGCAATTCCCATCACGAGCAACGCAGCCGAACATGTCTTCCGCTGCTTGCGCCGCTATACTCGCCAAATGGACCACTTCGGCACGGAGGCCGCCACCCAACGTTTCTTTGATCTCTTCGCCTTCTATCACGACGTACACATCTTGCGGGCCGGGAAACGCGCTGGTAATTCGCTCTTGGCCGCAGCGTATGTGGACGTGAAGGAACTCTTTGGCACGGATGACCCTTACACGATGCTGGGTTTTTCGCCCGCCTCCCAGGGCTTCACGGTGGTCAAAAGTGTCCAATCGGTTGGCGGGTAGGGAGGTGCGCAGAAGCGACCCCGTGAACACTACCCACATGAACGGTCAGCAGCCGCCTGGGCCCGTTCCCCGATAATGTCACACACGGCCACCACCTTCGTCTCCGGGACCTGGGCGCAGGCGGGAAGGTGTGCGCGCACGCCGATATTCCCACAGCCGATGAGTGCTACTCGAAGCATAATGACTCCTTTGGGGGCGAAGAACCCAGGTTTTTCCTGCCAGAGAAACTATCTTGGCTCTTGAGAGCAATACGGTTCAGTTAAAGTGGGTAGGCGGGTGGTAGCCCCTCCCGCCTACCCACTTGGATGTTGCTTATCTGAACCAGAGTTTTCCACTCGGCCTGTTTTTGGGTAGAATGGAAGCCGAAACTTGTTTCGGTTACAAGTGTTTGCGCCTGCTGTTCTTGCGCGTGGTGGACAATGCCACTACTTCCAGGTGATGACCTGCCCCTTCCGGCGCTTCCTGAACACTGCGGCTACGAAGACGCTCGCAGCGCCAATCGCTGCGACCAACGCAATCTGTGACCACGATAGCGGCAGTGCGCTCACCGGCTCTGTGTAGCCGCCGACGGGTAGTACGACGGTGACGGAGGTGACGGCGGTGGCGGTCAGGCAGCCGGTGTCGGTGACGGCGAGGGTAAAGGTGAGCACGGTGGGCATGGTGAGCGCCTGTGGCGCGGTAAAGGTGGGCGACACGGCACTACTGTCGCTCAACGTGGCGGTGACGATGCCGCCGGTCTGCTCCCAGTAGTACTCGATGTCGTGGCAGGGATAGTCAGGGTCGTAACTGCCGCCGCCGCCCAACGTGGCCAGTGCATCAACGACGACCCGCTGGGGCGGCCCGGCGTCCGCGACGGGTGGTTCGTTGGTGATGGTGACGATGGTGGTATCGGTGGAGACGTAGGTTTGATAACCCGTGCCAGTGTAGAACCCGTTGCTGGCGATGATGGTGGCGGTGTAGTGGCCTATCGTGCCGCATACGGTGTAGACGTGTTGAACGTGTGGATCGTGGC
This sequence comes from uncultured Anaerolineales bacterium, assembly GCA_964420485.1. GTDB lineage: Bacteria > Chloroflexota > Anaerolineae > B4-G1 > B4-G1 > CAYQTW01. The sequence goes on along the minus strand of CAYQTW010000082.1, from coordinate 7,982 downwards.
CAGTGGTAGCGATAAAGCCATCGCCAAAGTCCCACGTGTACGTGACACTGCTGCCTCGTTGGATGCCCGCGGTAAAGCAGGTCGTACAGCCCAGCGTCGTGGTACTGCTGTCGGTGATCCAGGCCCCCTCGACGGGAACGTTCTTCGCCAGAATGGTGATCCAGGGAGTGGCGGTCAGACCTCCGGTGTCGGTGATGGTGAGAGTGAAGGTGTAGATGCCCTCCAGGGCGCCACAGCCCACGGTGAACAGCGTCGTGAGGCTGAGAGGATGGGCTATAGTGATCGTTGGCGGAGTAGTATTGACCGTCCAGCGGTGCTCCAACTGCGACGCCGGATCCTCGATGTCAGAGATGACCGTTTTTGTCAGTTCGCCGGAGGCGCACAGGCTGACGTTCTGGTTGTCTGGCCTCATGTCGAGAGTCCCGGTGGGACTGCGGTTGACAGAGACGGCCACCGCGTCGCTGTTGTTGCACGGGCAGTCGCCGGCCGCTGTGGTGGAGGCGGCGACCGGGTTGGCAAAGACGTCCCCTTCGGCCAGCGTGCTCGAGAGTCGCCCGCTGATGGTGATCACGCCGCTCTCGCCGTAGGCCAGGTCTTGCACCTGCCACACATAGGTGGGCGGGCTGCTGGTGGTGTCGGTGATGGCGACGCAGCAACTGGCCACGCCGGTGACGGTCACGCTGACCGGCACGACGTCGGTGATGACGATGCCGGTGATGGCGCCGCTACCCGCGTTGGAGAAGGTGATGGTGTAGGTGATAGGCCCGCCGCGAGTGGGGTGCGTTGGCGTGGCGGCTTTGGTGACGATTAGATCCGGGACTGTGATTTCGCTCCCAAAAGTCGTCGTCGGCGCCGGGGAGGCGTACTGGCGAACGAAAACATAGTCTATTGCGATATCGGGGTTACCACCGTTACCTATGCCAAATCTAATTTTATCCCAGGTTGTTCCATGTGTAGACGCCGAGGTCAGCTCTTCTCCATCGTACACCGAACACAAATCTCCAGAAACGGGCCTAAAAGTGTGTCTCCTCCATTCATTGTTTACCAGGTATTTCTTCCCCGCAGCGGCCCTGTATAACGAATGTGTACATTCGTGCCCACACACATACGAACCTATCCTACACCAAGGAGTACCACCTATGCTTACCCCAAAGTCCAGGTCATCATTTGAACCGACCTCCATCACACTATACCCGATCACGATCTTGTTCGGATCGAAGGAATCTGCGCTATCTACATATACACCATCGTTGTCACCGCTATTCTCCTCTATGTAAAGAGCCTTTTTACCACTCACGTCTTGAATGGTGAGTTCAGTACCGGTCTCGTCTTTGATTTTTACCCATCTGTTTGTCTCCGTGATGCTAGTTGTTGTATAGTCCTCAAAGTCGTCAAAGAACTCAAAGATACCTGCTGGATTTGACGCCGAGGGAGCGGGTGGGCCGCCATAGTACATGTAGATCGTCGTCGTGGGCGTTGGAATTGAAGGAACTTGCACCCAGATAGTCGCTTCTGTAGTCGGCGTAAAAGTTTCAATCCAGTGCCTCAGGCAGTTTCCGCCGCCCCCCCCGAACATCAAGTCGCTAAAGTCGTCTTGCATGCCCGAGGCGTGGGGCACGATCAAGGATATCTGAAAGTCCGTCAACACCGATGTGCCAGAGTTGTAGATCGTTACCGGTCTCATCACTGTCCAGCCGGTGGTGATGGTGACGATAGTAGTAGCAGCGACCGCGGTGTGCGTCGCTGTTCCTCCTGCTGTGATCGTGTTGCTGGCGGTGACGATGGCGGTGTACGTAAAGACCCTCTTGCCAACGGTGGGGCTGTAGACGTGTTGGGCGCGTGGATCGTAGCCGGTACTCTCGACGGGGCTGCCATCGCCAAAGTCCCACGTGTACGTGACGCTGCTGCCCGCCGCGACTCCCGCGGTGAGGCGGGTCGTGTAACTCAGCACGGTCGGGCTGTCGTTGACGACCCAGGTCCCCGTGACGGGGATGTTTGCCGCGTAGACGAGGGCGTCGGCGGTGCCGGTCAGGCCCCTGGTGTCGGTGACGATGAGGGTGAAGGTGATGTCGCCCGGCGTCGCACACGACGTGGTAAAGACGGTCGTCGTGGTGTAGGGGTTGGCCACATCGGCGGTAGTAGTGCCGGTCTGCGTCCAGCGGTAACTCAGCGCCGGGGAGGCGTCTTCGACGTCACTGCCGCTGCCGGACAGCGTGCCGGTGTAACAGAGGGAGATGGTTATCGGGAACGCGCTGGCGGTCGCCATGGGCGCGTGGTTGATGGTGGTGGCTGCCGCGTCGCTGTTGTTGCACGGGCAATCGCTGGCCGCCGTGGTCGTACCGGTGACCACGTTGGTAAAGACGTGGCCGCCGGGCAGCGTGCTGGACAGTTGCCCGGTGATGGTGATGATACCGCCCTGGCCGGGGTTCAGGTCAGACACCTCCCAGACGTAACGCAAAGTCTGCGTGACGACGACGCCGGCGCTGACGCTGCTGACCACGTGGGTGTTGGTCACGCTGACCGGCGCGACGTCGGTGATGACGACGCCGGTGGCGGGGAGGGCGCCCGCGCTGGAGAAGGTGATGGTGTAGGTGATGGTCTCACCGGGGTTGGCGAGCACGGTGGGCGTGACGGATTTAGCGACGCCCAGGTCTGCGATCTGGGTCGCGCTTCCAAAAGTCGTCGTCGGCGCCGAGGAGGCGTATTGGCGAACGAAAATATAGTCTATTGCAATGTCGGGATCACCATTGTTGTTCATGCTAAATTGAATTTTACCCGAGGTTGTCCCATGCGTGTGCGTCGAGACCAACGTTTCTCCATCGTACACCGAACACAAATTTTTAGAGACGGGCCTAAAAATATGTTTCCTCCATTCATCCTCTACTAATAGTTTCGTTCCTATAATATCCCCGGGGTTCAACCGGTGTGGGGTCTCGTGACTGGCGGTGGAGCACCCTATCGCAACGCTAGCCGCTCCTATGTTTATTCTATAGTCTATATCGGTGGAATGTGTACCGGTCTCCATCACCCTATACTCGATCACGATCTCATTCGGATTGAAGGAATCCACGCTTGTTAAAAACACTCCATTGTTATTACCACTATTCTCCTCCATGTAAAGGGCCTTTTCACCACTCACGTCTCGAATGGTGACTTCGGTACCGGTCTCATCGCCTTTTACCCACCTGTTTTTCTCCTCGGGGTTATCAGTTGTGTAATCCTCAAAGCCGTCAAAGAACTCGAAGGTATTTACTCCATCTGACGCCGAGGGAGCAGAGGGATTGCCATAGTACATGCTTATCAGCGTCGTGGGGGATACGATGACAGGAACCCTCACCCAGACGGTCGCCGTAGTACCTGTGATGGACTCAACCCAGTGACTCAGGCAGTTTCCGCCGTCCGCGAACCTCAGATCGTAAAAGTCGGACCGCATACCTGTAGAATAGGGTATGGTCAAAGATATCTGGTAGTTTGCCAACGGCAACGTACCGGAGTAGTGGATCGTTATCTCTGTCCGCGTCGTCCAGCCGGACGCTGTCTGCAGTGGGCGGTACAATGGCTTTGCGGCAGGCTCCTGGGCCGGGCTGGGGGCCTTGTCCAAGGCCGGCGCGGCGGCGATCGGTGTGGTCCCTCCAGCCAGCGTCCACAACAGGCCCAGCGTCAGGGCCAGCCCGCCCAGCAGCGCCACGGCAAAGACCAGGATACGGCTATGAAGCGGCCTGTGAGTCAAGTGTCTCGTGTTCATCGGTTTCTCTTTTCCTCATTCGACTATATATCAAGGGATTGGAAGCAACACGATCTCCCAATGTTCTGCATTGAATAATGCCGCTGTGCTCCGGGCGAGGCGTGAAATATCCAATCTCTGGTCTCTAATCTCCCATCCACCTCCTTTCCGTCACTCAATGGCAGTGCGGCCTTTGTTTTGACTTTGGGGTCTGGCGAATTAACCTCCCTGCTTTAGCAATTCAGGTACCCTCGTCCATATCACGCAACTGAGCCTTGAACCACGCTACGAGGCGGGTGCTCACCCTCACATAACTCTTGGTCAGTTGCCCTACTGCCTCTTTAGCTTCTTTCTGAGAAATAAGCCCGGCTCAATAGGCAACCAGAAGTATTCCTAATGTCCCTTTCACGCGCAGTCCAACCGCCTTGGCCGTCCTTCTGCCTAACTTTTCGTCCACCAGCACCCAATCGGCTTCGAGTTCATGGGCCCGCAAGATAACACCCACTTCACCCTGGTCGAGACCCAAAAGCATCGGGGAAAAGGAGGACTTTTCCTTTGGCGCTTTCACTACAATCCAACCAGCGTCCTTTACCTCTCGGCGCCAAGCCGTCCTCTTCCCTGGCAAACAACCTCATCATAGACCGAAGCAGGTACAATTACCTCGTCGAAGATGACCTTTAGGGCGCTTGCAGAAAAATAACTATCCCACATTGCTCTCGCCGGATTGCCAAATCCAGCGAATTTCGGGCCAAAAGGCTTGGATCTGGCAATCCAAGCCGAGCGAGTTGGGATAATTTAAATTCTGAAACTCCCTTGGTCACCGACACAGAGAGATGTGAAACGTGATGTATGATAGACATCACCTCCCTTTAGAGAGAAACCAGGTTTTTTGTCGTCAGAACCCAATCGTTGCTGTTTGAGTATTCTTGAACACCAAAAACGTCTTGGCGAGCAAAAAACCTGGTTTCTGATTCCCAACACCGGGTAATGAAACACGCTCGTGGAAACGACTTTGCCGCAAACTAATTTAGCGCCTGGCCGGTCTCTTTATCCATCCAACGGATCTTTTCAGGGATCAGGCGCAGCCAGACATCCTGTCCGGAGCGGAAGGCAGAGTCTGGGTGGGCGTTCACCTTCACGATAGCATCACCCAGTTTCACGGTGAGGAGTGTGTGTGAGCCCAACGGTTCGGCGACGATCACCCGCGCCGGCAACGCGCTTTCGGTGGGAGCGTCCAGTGGATCAATGTTCTCGGAGCGGATGCCCAACCAGACGGTCGGTCGCCCCGTTGCCCGCACGCGGTCGGCTACCTCGGGCGCGATGGAGAACTTGGTCTCATTCACCATAACCGTTGTGCCGTCGTCCGTCAGCCGGGCGGTGAGAAAGTTCATGGGAGGATTGCCGATGAAGCTACCCACGAACTGCGCCGCCGGGCGGTCGTACACCGTCATTGGCTCATCAACCTGCATGAATTTGCCACTATACATGATCGCGATGCGGTCGCCCAGGCTCAACGCCTCCACCTGGTCGTGGGTGACGTATACCACGGTGGTATCGAGTTCATCCATCAGCGCCTTGAGTTCAGCGCGCATTTCCAGGCGTAGCAAAGCATCCAGGTTGCTGAGCGGCTCGTCCATCAGCAGTACCTGAGCCTGAACCGCGAGGGCGCGAGCCACGGCTACTCGCTGGCGCTGCCCGCCGCTCAACTGCGCCGGGTAACGATCCAGCAGATCTTCGATGTGCACCATTGCGGCCGTGGATTTGACTCGTTTCTCGATCTCCGGTTTTGGCACGTGTTGCATACGCGGACCAAAGCCGATGTTATCGGAGACGGTCATGTGCGGAAAGACGGCGTAACTTTGAAAGACCATCGCGATGTGCCGGTCGCGCGGCGACAGGTTGGTAACCTCCCGATCCCCAATGAAAATACGTCCTCCATCCACCTGTTCCAGTCCGGCGATGCAGCGTAGTAGTGTGGTCTTGCCACAGCCGCTGGGTCCCAATAGCACTACAAACTCTCCATCGGGTACGGTTAGAGTGACATCTTTCACAGCGACAACTTTGCCAAAGACCTTGCGTACATTTTCTACTCGAATTTCAGCCACGATAGATCTCCTTATCTTGTCTCATTGGATCCAAGGTTGCTCCAAGGGGATTGCCAAATCCCCGCTTTGGGCCTGGATGGTTCGGCTGCGCTCACCACAGGTTTGATAATCCGGGCCGAGCAAAGTTGGATCTACTTAATCTCGTGAATTCACGGTTACTGGAGTCCCAATGGTCTCGTGCAGAGAGATTACGAGGACTCTTCACTTTAGTTTTATGCCCCACAGGCTGAACAGGTAACGACGAACGAAGAGCATAAACACAATCGCAGGCACCAGCATGAGAAAGCCGCCGGCAAATTTGAACGTGGCGGGCGAACCGCCCAGTCCCACAATCAGCCTGGCGGGCATAGTGCGATTGTGCACGGTCAGGATGGCGGCCGCAAACACCTCGTTCCACGAAAGGACAAAGGTAAAGATGGCCGAGGCAGCCAGGCCGGGCAATGCCAGGGGCAGTATGATGCGCCGAAAGGCAGTGAACCGGCTGCAGCCTAGCGTCAGGGCCGCCTCCTCCAGTTCCTTAGAGATTCCGACGAAGACACTGCTGGTAACCAGGATCGTCGTAGGGAGGGCCATCGCCGTATGCATCAGGGCCACGCCCAGGACAGTATCGTCCAGGTGCCATTGGATATAGGTCTGGGCCAGAGGAATGGAGAGGATCACCGCCGGGAACGCCCGCGTAGACAAGATCAGAATGCTGTACACATCCTGACCGGCAAAGATGTAGCGGGCCAGCGCATATCCGGCCGGTGCGCCTATCAACAACGATATTACGAGTGTGAGCACGGCTACGATCACACTGATCTTTACCGAGTCCAACATCTTGTAGGAATTGAGGAAGAAGAGGATGGTTTCTGTAGTGATCTGCCGGGGGATAAGGGGCTTGGGATAGCCATAGACCACGTCCTCTGGGCTAAATGCCATCACGGTAATGAGGTAGATAGGAACCAGAATGAACAGCGCCACAGCAATCGCCGCCATGTAGACCAGGCCTCTCTTGACTAATCGGGAATAGGACAAGGTAGCCTTTGATTTCATTGCTTAATCTCCTTTCGAGTTTAGAGCGTTGCCTCCTTGACTCGCAGGGTGCGCAGGTAGAAGACACCGGCGCACATGGACACGAAGAGGATAAACGCGGCGTAGGCTGCGGCGACGTGAGGATTGCGCCAGTTGTTGTACCACTGATATGCCTCGGAAGCCACCACTCTGACGCCGCCGCCTGTCAGGGCCATCACTACGGAGAACACTTGAATGGCCAGGATGGTGCGCAGGATGAGGGCCACCTGGATACTGGGGCGCAATATAGGAAGGGTCACGCGCCAGAGACGGGTCAGGTAACTGGCGCCAAAGATTTCGGCCGCTTCACCGTATTCCTTGGGGATAGATTGCAACCCGGCTACCAGGATAACGAACACGATGGAGGTCGCCCGCCAAACCTCGGCCAGTATCACGGCAATGAACGCCCACGGGGTTCCATATTGGAGGAAAATAAACGGTTTGTCCAACAAGCCTAGGCTGGTGAGTACGGTGTTGAGGTAGCCATGCTCGGTAAAGACAGAGAGCCAGACGAATCCTGCTGCCAGGTCTGAGATGGCGATGGGGATGGCGTATACGTAAACCAACATTCCCGATCCACGCAGCCCGGCCGTGACCAGAAGAGCCATAGCCAGGGCCAGGACAAACTGAATGGGAACAATGGTCACCAGGAATATAGCGGTGTTGCGTATGGCTTCTCTGAAAGGAGCGTCGTTGACCATACGCTGGAAAAACTTTAGAGTCCATTCTCCTTCATCCGTCCGAAGGGAGAGCCCAAAAGCCTGGAACATGGGCCACGCGAAGAAGAGAGCTAGGTAGATTGCGGACGGAAGCAGCAAGAGATAGGGCTCGAGTTTCTGTTTCTTGATTTTCATGGTAATCTCCTTCCGTAAGGACGGGTTCTGTCAGAAATCCGACAAGGGGAGGCAGGGAAACCTGCCTCCCCTGCCGGGTGTTGTGCTACGGTACCGGGCAAGCCCCATCACTGGGCGGGTCAGGCGGCCAGCAAGGCGCGCCAGTCTCCTCCAGCAAGGTCTGCAGATTGTCGCCCTCTTCGGCGAGAACGGTGCTGATGTCCCCGCCCTCGAGGACGATGCGGCGGAAGGCGTCGCGATAGATCT
>CAYQTW010000081.1:0-10474 GCA_964420485.1 uncultured Anaerolineales bacterium | reverse complement strand
CTACAACACGAGTTTGACCAGCGTGAACAGGCCCAGCGCGGTGATGGTTATTCCGATTGCCCAACGCAACTTTTGCGTGGGCATCTTTTTGACTGTGAGAGCGGCAAAGGGCACCGACAGCACGGCCCCCAGGATGAGCGAGGGAGCCAGCCCCCAGTCCACCGCGCCATTCCCCGTCAGCGTGTAGGCAAGTATGCCGACGAAACACACCAGCCCCTCGGCCAGCGACGTGATGCCGATGGCCCCTTTGCCATCCACCCCCGCCATTATCTGGCCGCCGGTGACGAGTGGGCCGTAGCCGCCGCCGCTGACTCCCTTGTTGAACGCGGCCACGAGTCCCAGCCCAATCACCTTCTTCCACGAGAAGGTGAATGTCTTGCCTATGGTCAGCAGGATGCCAATGCCCATGCTCAGCACGAGCACCCCGATGTAGGTCTTGAGCACCCACTTGGGTACGTTCACGGCGATAAAGACGGCCGCCAATGTGCCAATGACACTGCACGCCGCCAGCGCCAGCGCGACCTTGAGCGGGCGCGAGCCCGGCTTAAAACTGACGTTGCCAAACCCGTGGTGGAGTACCCCCGCCAGGATGCCAGTCAGGAATTCCGAGAGTAGCACCGATGGTACAATCTGCGCCGGCTCGTACCCCACCAGCAGTAGGATGGGGGTGAGGGTGGTGCCGTACCCCATGCCCAGTGTCGAGTCAACATATTCGCAGCCCAGCGCGAGCAGGGCAAGGGGCCAGTGGATTTGGATAGGCATACTGTTTCTCCTTTGTGAGAATACTGTAGATTGTCTAGTGAAATTATCGAGAATTACTACAAAAAAAGAGAGCGTACAGGGAGGAGTTTACTCGGCGACCAGGTCGGCCAGCGTAGTTCTTTCCATAATGCCGGCCACGGCATCGCGCACCTCTTGCATCACCCGCCGCAAGCCGCAGGTCTGCATATCGGGGCAGCCGCAGGGCTCGTAGGCCGTCTCGCTCACGCAACTGATGGGCGCCAGCGGCCCATCCAGCAAGCGCACGACTTGCGCCAGATTGATTTGTCGCGGGGGACGGGCCAGGTAATATCCTCCTTGGGGACCCTTCTGACTGCGCACTATTCGTCCGTGCTTGAGTATGAGCATGATCTGTTCCAGAAACCGGTGGGGGATGTTATTCCGTTCGGCCAGGTCTTGGCCCCGCACCGGCCCTTCGCCGTAGCGCGCAGCCAGGTCTTGCAGGGCTCGTAAACCGTATTCGCCTCGTTTGGAGAGTTTCATTTGCTCTTTTAATCTACAAAGCCTACAAGTTTTGTCGGCTTAATTTTACTCCACGTGGTCGGATTGTCAAGGCGCAAGTCGGAATAAGGCGTTGGTCATCGTTTCGGCCATCTGAGAACACGGATTTCAAGACAGTAACGGATCGATCCGTACTCGATCTGGAATCGCCAACTTGTTGGCGTTTTGGCCGACCGGAACCCGTTCCCGCAAAACCGAAACGAGTTTCGGCATCCGTCCAGGGGGAACGCATACTCGAAATGCGCCGCCATCCGTTAATGTCCTGGAATCCGTGTTCTTAGCGGCCGAAACGGTGACCAACGCCCGGAATAACATTCCGATCTACGACATGAGGTCGCCGTAGGAGATGAGAGCGATGCCCAATTCCTCGATGCGCTCCCGCACACGTGGATCGAGCAGGGCGCGATAGTCCCCCTCGCGCCAGCCCTCCGTGCCGGGATGGGTCAATAGTTCCGTGATACCCTCGGGAAGCGCATCCAGGAGGCCCAGCAGGTGCTCCGCCGTGCGGTGCCCCTCTAGCGAGAAGGACATCTCAAAATAGTTGGGCCGCTTCAGGCCATATTGTTCCACCAATCGCTGGTAGCGCCGGCCCTGCCAGCGGATGTACCAGACGGGAAAGCCGCTGCCGGCGGCCATCTCCCCCGCCTTGTCATCCAGCGCATCGTCGAAGGGCATACGGACGAGGAGATGTCCGTACTCTCGGGCCAGTTCCAGGCTGACGCGGAACCAGGCGGGAAAGACGTAGGGATAGTGGCAGTGCAGGTCCAGGTGATCGGGTGGGCGGCCGGCGTCGGCGATGAACCGTTCAATTTGGGCCCGCCACTCGGCTTCGAGTTCGGTGGTGCGGAGGCGGCCGTAGCGCAGGAGCAGAGGCGTGCCGTCGCGAAAATATCCCTCGCCGTCCACCAGTGAGCTTACCTGCTCCGGCGGCAGGGTGGGGCGGCCGTCGTTCATCACCAGGTGCACGCCCGCGCCCAGACCGGGGTGGTCGCGCAGGTAGGCGGCGGCCTGGGGCCAGTGTGGTTGGTTGACCATCGCGGAGGTGCTGGTGACGACGCCGGCCTCGTAGAGGGCGATGGTGGCGGGGACGGTGCCCTCGGTGTAACCAAAATCGTCGGCGTTGATGATGAGACGTTTTGTCATGGGGATGCCTCAAAAATGCTGATGCAGAATGATCGGTAGATAAAAGTGATGGGAGGTGACGGTGAGCGTGAGGATATCCTGAAATCCGAGCCCCACGCTGGCTGTGACCGTTGCCTGCCCGCTCTGCGTGCTGCTGAACGTCGTGGTGACCTGCCCCTCGTGTGTGGTGGCGGCTTGAGGATTCGCACTGCCCAGACTGGCGAGGAACGTCACCGTAAGCCCATCAGGTACCAGCTGGCTCTGGCTGTAGGTGACAGTGGCCGTCAGGGTAGCGCTTTCACTGCCTACCAGGATGGAGGGGCGATCCGAGGTGAGGTCTACCTGGGGCTGTACAAGGTGCAGAATAGCGGCCTGTGCGTCAATACGACCCCAGCCCGTGCGCTGATCCCATCCTGGTGTGTAGACATCGTGGGCCGTGCTGGTGATGACGTGAGTGACCTGGTCTGCAGTCATCGCGGGCCGCAACGACCAGACGAGGGCTGCCAGGCCGCTAATGTGGGGCGTTGCCATCGAAGTGCCGCTGCTGGGGTAGTAGGACCCCGATTTACTGGCGCTAAAGATGTCCACGCCAGGGGCTGCCACGTCAACCTCTGGGCCACGGTTGCTATATGACCAGGGCGTGTCACTGTCTGTCGTCGCGGCAACCGCCAGCGCCTCCGGCAAAGCAGCTGGATACTCGACCGGTGCAGGTTGGGACTTGCTGTTGCCAGCAGCCGCCACGATGAGGCATCCCTGGCTGTGCGCATACGACACGGCTTCCTCAATCGTTTGCGATGATTCCTCTCCCCCAAGACTGAGGTTCAGGATACGGGCGCCATTGTCGGCGGCATAGACGATGGCCTCGGCCACGTCTGCCCAGGTGCCATCACCAAGATTGTTCAATGCCTTGAGCGGCATAATGGGCGACTGCCAGGCAACTCCGGCAACGCCCGTGCTGTTATCTGTGCGTGCGGCGGCAATGCCGGACACGTGACTGCCGTGGGAGTTATCGTCCTGCGGCACAGCATCACTGTGTACAAAATCCCACCCGTGAACGTCGTCCACGTACCCGTTCCCGTCATCGTCTTCGTCGTTACCTGGGATTTCGTCTGCGTTGGCCCAAATCTTGGCCGCCAAATCCGGGTGATTCAGGTCTACGCCGGTGTCAATCACGGCGATGGGATTGGCGTCACCGGTCGTAAAGACCCATGCCTCGGGTAGTCCGAGCAGCCGCAGGTTCCACTGCTGGGCTTGGTAGAAATTGTCGTTGGGAGTAATGCCCGAAGCGTGAACTCGTCCATTGGGCTCGGCCCAGGATACATCACGGCTCCGCTCCAGGCGGCGCACGAGAGCGGCGGCAGGCACATCAGAACTCGTCACCAGCCAGACATCAATACGGGGTATGCGTTTGACGACGTCAAGGTCGTGTTGGGCAAAGAGACAGTGGATGCCGCTTTCGTCCAGTCCGCCCCGAAGTCTGACGAGAACCTCGGACAGCTGATCGTGTGGCGCCATCGCTCCATTCGCCGGGTACAGCAGCAGGGTGAACAGGAGGACGACTGCCAGATGGTGTGAAAAATATCTCTGATTTTTGACCACGATTGTTTTATCCGTTAATGTCCTGTAATCCGTGTTCTGTGAATTCTACCATGATCCAGGGGAAAGAGAAAGCCCCTGGCTGAGGCCAGGGGCTTTCCGTTGCTACAGTTACAGCATCGCGCTGCTCGTCAGGCGGGAGTTACTACGAGTTCCGCAAGACAAGAGGCAGGTAGACGTTGTAGATTTCGATGACCTCAGTCAGCGCACTGTCGTACACCTTGGTGGGATAGTTGTCAGCCGCAACCACGGCCGGATTGATCAGCGCCAGGCCCACTGTGGCTGTATCTTTGATCGTGGCCTGGAAGGTCACGGTGACTTTTGTACCGGGCGCCAAGTCGCCTTCCCACTGGACCGTCCCGGCATCGTAGAGGCCGCCGGTGCTCGGCACGGTGGCCGTCACGGTGTCAGTGGCGACGTCCAAGTACGATGGCACCACGTCTTTCATGGCGGTATCCCAAGCCGTTTCAGCGCCGACGTTGCCAAAGACGATGGTATAGTTCAGGACATCTTTGGTCTCGCCCTCGATGGCATCCACGGTCTTCTCGACCTCCAGGTCCGCGGCGGTATCAACCGTCGTGAAGGCATAGAGGGTGGCGAGAGGCGTGATCACCCCTGTTTGCGTCAGCACGGCCTCGTTCTCGATGAGTGTGGTGTACGTCAGGGTGTCCTTGGCCGTGACCACGATGTCGAAGTCAACCACAGCATAGTTGGTGCCACCTGGCATCATATCATCCCAGACGACGGTGTGCGTGCCGGCATCGTATGTTGCATCACCTGTGATTGAGACAAAGTTCACTTCATCAGGCAATGGGTCGGAGAGGTAGATGTGTGCGTCCTCGGCGCTAAAGTTCTCTAGGTGGACGCTGTAGGTGAACGTGTCGCCTGCCAGCACGGTGGCCGGGGCCGTCTTGTAGGAGCCGCCGATACCATAGTCGAGGGCGCGGTAGTAGCCGCCGGCCAGACTCCATCCAAACCAATCCCAACCGCTATCGTAGACGTCCACGCCAGACGTGTGGTTCTGCCCCACCGTCATCGTTATTGGCATCTCGACCCAGTAACTGAACTCGATCGAATCGCCGGATGAGATGGCGCCTGTCCACCAGATACCACCACCGTAGTCGGTGGTTCCCGTTGTGCCGGTGATCAGACCATAGGCCGCGCCGTCTATCTGACCGGTACTCTCACAGTAGCCAAAGTACATGCAGATGTAGTCCTCCGGTAGCGGCCAAGCGTCAACGATCAGGCCGGGCGAATCCAGCGGATCCAGGTTCTCAACACTCACCGTGTAGGTCAGCCGCTCGCCCTCAGCCACCAGCGCCGTGGGAATGGGCACACCGCCGACATTCCACCTTGAACTCGGGCTTGCGCCGCGGGCGGAGTCCGCCGTGATGGAGATATCCAGGTTGGCCGGGTTCCACTCCGGCGGTCCGGGCGGATCGGTGCGCTTGATGGTGATTAGCTCGTCGAACGCATCCGGCAGGACCGACGGGCCGGCGAGCAGACGCGCACTCAGTGGCGCGTCACCGGGCAACCAGCCGGCCTTGTCAAAGTGCAGCGTCACGCTGACCATCTCACCCGCGCCGATGGCAGAAACATGCACGTCGGGATGCTCGGCAGTTAGCCACACGTTAAGTACATCCCACCACACGTGCAGTGTAGGGTTCACCGGCGGTGCGGGCACATCGTAACCGTGTACCCAGACCGTGTACTCGGCGCCGGCCTCGAAGCGATATTTGCCCTGCGCAGGCACGAGCGTGATCGCCTCATCGGCGTTGCTGGTGTTGGTAGAACTGGCGACGATCGTGCCCGCGATGTTGGTCACGTACAGGTCAACGTTGGCGCCGGTGATGATACCCGTCAGTGTCACTTGCAGCCCTCCGGCGCGTTCACCGGCCGTCACCGTCGTGCTGTAACTGGCCGTGGTATAGTCTCCCTGGGTGTCCTGTCCGATCGCCACCGTGTTGCTGAACACATCCACTGGGTCTGTTGGCATTGGGCCGGGGGCGGTAACCTCGTACCACCAGTCCATGTCAATGCCGGAGTCGGGGTCTACATCGTAGCCGTCAATCACGGCCCAGTAGCGGCCGAGGGTGGGATTCTCGAGGAGAATCTCCTCGTCAGTGCCGGACGAGTTGCCGGACGAGCCGACGACGGCGTCAATCCCCTCTTCGGGGACGCCGTTGTCGTTGCTGTCGTAGACCAGGAAAAAGTCGGCATCTTGATTGGCCGGCACCTCGAGGTACGTTCGAAGCAGCGTAGTCCCTGAGGTAGTGACCTCGAGCTCTTCGTAGACGTTGCCCGTGCACCAGGCGCTATAGCACCCACCAGTGTCAACTACAAAAGTGGTGAATGGCCCATAGTGGGTGGTCGCCAGACCGCCGGATAACGTGGCATACAGATCGGGAATCTCCAGCGAAGGCGTGAACTGGTATTCGATCTCGCCGGTATCGGTGTAGACGGTAACGTTGGTGGGAGCGAGGGCCAGGCCCGTTGCCGGGTCTATCGTCGCACCGAGCGCGATCGTGCCCACATCCACCTGGAACTGCTCCGTCAGGTCCTCACCATTGTAGAGCACATTGTGCAACGCGATCTCGTGCAGGCCGGCGCGCTCCAACGGGACCTTTAGCCAGTCGTCCGGCCCACCGGTGCTGGTGTGGAACGGATAGGCGGCGCCGGAGCGGAACGGCTCGCTCCAACCGATCGGCTGCAGCGTGTACGGGCCGAAGACCGTCGGGTCGGGTTGGCCCATGCCAGGCTGGTACCAGGCGCATTGACCAGTACCGTTCGACGCGCAGTCGTCGGTCGGCCCCAACACCCAGGTGTTAAAGTCGGTGGGGGTAACCGTCCACGAGGTGTGGATCAGCATGTTGTCGGCGTCCAGGTCATTGCTGTCAATGTCGAGGAAGTAGTGCCGCCAGTCGCCGGCGCCGGTCCAGCCACCGCCGTACCAGTTAAAGTAGCCGTAGGTCCAGGAATTCTGGTACAGTGTGTCGGCCTTTGGCTCGCCGCCCAGTGTAACTGCATCGCCATCGGGCAGATCGGCGATCACGTTGACGACTACCGGCAGCGCCGTTTCGTGCGCCGCGTGGCGCGCGTCGCCCGGATCGTTCATAAAGATCACGCCTTCGTAAACGCCGGGCGCTGTGGCCGCCGGGATTGCCATCTCTGCCTCGAACGTCGCCGAACCCTCAGGCGGAACGGCCAAGGAGTCATCACTCAGATTGAGCCAACCCCAGTCGGCCCGCTTGTAGAACTCTAGGCCGATCTTGAGTGTCGTTGTCGGGACGGTGTGGTCGTTGTAGCGATGCTGAAAGCCGAAAAAGTAGCCATCGGCCATGCGCTCGATCGGGTCGCGCACGATGATCATTTGGGCCAGCCCGCCAAAGTCATAGTCCACGCGGATGTATTCACCCTCCTGGATCTCGCTCTTGGCAAAGTCCGGGCGGTAGAACCCATCATTATCCATTGTTGTCGTAATGTCCTCGTGATTGACCACGCCGTTGCTGTCGGCATCTACCCACAGATTACCATCGCCGTTGACGTCGGTCCAGTTGTACAGCAAGAAGCGCCAACTGCTGTTGGGTCTGGAAGTGTAGTCGTAGACCGGGTCGAAGGTGCTATATGGATGGACGTAGCGCACAACCATCAACTCGGCGTCGGCTGGGATGAGCCCCTCGTCCAACTGCATCAGGTAGTCCGGCGAGTGGAAGTTAAAGTCGCTTTCCAGGCTCTCATCCGAGGTGGTGAAAGTCGTCTCGGTCTTGGTGATCAGTGTCATCACGCCGTCGGACAGGCCCACGGTGATGTCGTGGCCGGAGGGGTTGTAGACGGTGTAAGTTTTGGTGAAGGTGTCGCCCGCGTAGGCCACCTTGGCAAAGTTGAGATACTCGCTGCCCTCCCAGTCGCCCACCTGCCACTCGTCGGGCGTGGCGTACACGCCGTAGATGCCTGCGGCCAGGTCTGTGGCCCGGTCGGCGTTGACGACGCCGGCGCCCTGGTAGAAGGGGCTGCTCGCGGAGTTGGTCGCGCCGCTCTTGAGCAGCGCCTTAGCCACGTCCCAGGTGGGCCACTCGCCGTAGCGGGCCTTGTAGGCCTGGTAGACCAGCGCCAGGTTGCCGGCCACCACGGGTCCAGAACGGCTGGTGCCGCCCCAGGTAGCCCAGGACTCTGCACCGTTGTAGCCGTAGTAGTTGATGCCCTCGTCGCCCGAGCCGCGCCCGCCGTTGCCTAGCACGTCCAGGCCGGCCGAGCCGTCGCGGTTGGGGCCTTTGGAGAAGAAGGCGGTGACGTCGCCGTACATGATCTGGTCGGCGCTGGCGATCGAGTCCCAGTTGGTCGAACCGTACTGGGTCGAAGAGCCGGCCATGATCGTGGTCGGGCCGCCGTCTCCCTCTTCAGGGCCGTAGCCGGGGCCTTCGTTGCCAGACGAGAAGACCCACACCGTGTTGGGAGCGACGCTCATGTTCAGCGCTGTCACCAAGCGGCCAAAGTAGCCCCAACTGCCCCACATCTGCGCAAAGTTGCCGTAAGAGTTGCTGGTGATCTGCACCTCGTCGCCCGAGTTGGCGATGCCGTCATAGCCCAGCGCAGCGACCAGATACTCGTCCTCGTCGGTGCCGGTGTAGTAGTGGTTGCCAAAGTCCATCAGGCCTACGTCCGGCGCAGCGCCCTGGACCATGCCGCCCACGCGGAACGGCTGCGCGGTCAGACCATCATTGACCACGCCCTGGCCGGCGATGTTAGAGCCGCACTGCGTGCCGTGCGTGTAGCCGGAGTCAAACGCGCCTGCGAAAAGCACCAACTCGCCGGAGTCGGGGCAGCCCTTCATCGTAGAAGACTCATCGGCGCAGGTGATACCCCACAGCCAGTCGGCCGTCGGCGGCACGTTTGCTCCGTCGCTGATCCAGACCAGCAGGCCACCGGAGATGTCGGCGTAACCATCGCCGTCCATGTCGCGGTAGATCTCGGGGCTATCCTTGGTGGCGGGCTTCTCGTCGGTGAAGTCATAGTCGTCGTCCAGGTCCACGTATACCGTATCGTATACGCCAGCCGTATTCTCGTCCACGACCAGCACCGCCACGCGCTCACCGTACAGGTTCAGCAAGTTCTTCTCGGGGAAACTGCCTATCTTGTAGGCGCCGCTCTGGCTGGTAGTCGGAATGGTGTATACCTGGGTGGTCGTCATACCCAGTGTTTGGTACACGACCGTGTTCGCCGTTGGTGTAATGGTCGTCTGTGCGTCGGTCCAGCGTGAACCGTTCCAACCTTCAGCGATACCAGCCACACCGAAAACTATATCCTGCACAAAGTATAGCATTGAGACTTGTGAGAAGGCCATCGGCCAGCCGTAGTAGGGTGAACTCTTGTCGGTCACTGTGGCACAAGTGCCCTGCAGGTCAGGGTGGCCAAAGTCAACGCCGTCGTCTAGCACACCCACAATCACGCCCTCGCCGGTAAAGCCCTTCTCCCACGCCTTGCTTGACTTGTGGCCGTCCAGTACATCGAACCAGCCTTCGGCGTCTACGTCGTTGGCGAGAGCCTCCGCCTCGGCGTAGGTCAGTTCGTTGGCGCGCAGTGTCTCCAGGCGAGCCAGATTGGTGGCCCTGTCCGGTGCGTTCTCTATCTCCGGATCGTAGGGCTTGTCCTGCATTTCGCCGCCGACCGCGACCAGCGCGACCACGTTGGGTTCCTGGGCGATCTCGAGCAGGTTGTTGGCCGTCGTCTGGCCGTAGATGTTCTGCACGCCGCCGAAGACGGCGGGGCGTACGATCATGCGCGACAGGTACTTGCTCAGATCTGTACCAGCCAGGACTGACACGTACAGGTCAACTGATTCCTTGCCGCCCTGCTCAGCTGCGTCGCGCAGCCGAGGGTCGATTTTGCTCATCGCTAGACCGGCCGCGAGCTCTTCGGCCCACTGTACTGGCTCGGCCCGTTCGCCGGCCGGAGGCTTGGGCCGGTCTGGCGGTGGATTCTGAAAAACAGGTGCTGTTGGCTGCTCTACCATCGGAGCCGCCTGCACGAATGGGATCATCACACTGATGATAATCAACGCGGTCATCACCCTATATAAAGTTTTACGTAACATTTACTTTCTCCTTTTTGCTAGTTGAATATTGGGGTAAATTGTCTTAACAGCAAGATTACAGCGTGGATAGATAGACATCACCTCCTCTCGCTTGAGACGTTTGCACGTGCCACAGATCGGTCAAACGGGACAAGGACGGTCGGCGTTATTGTCCGCTGACCGTCCGTACCAGCGAAACAGCATCAGAGAAATGGGGAGCAGTTGACCAAACGATGTGGTGACGAATCACAGAGGATACAACCATTGGCGCCTTTCCTGACCGGCCGGGCATCAGGAGAAATTAGTAATGGTAAAGCACCTGTAAATATAGCACATATCGCGCTGCTTGTCAATTCGCCTTGACCTCTTCTTGCTCCATGCTACAGATGTAGTAGTTTGTCAAGT
>CAYQTW010000080.1:0-10491 GCA_964420485.1 uncultured Anaerolineales bacterium | reverse complement strand
TCAATAATCCGGGGCAAGTATGTAGCGCAATTTGGCAACTTGCCCTACGTCAACAGTTCCCGTTTTGTGACCGCGATGGTAATTATATGTCATTGCGAGCCGCCGCAGGCGGCGAAGCAATCTCCTACGAGGCTATTTGGGGATTGCTTCGGGCAAAAAACGCCCTCGCAATGACAAAGACTTGGGCCTTGCCCCGGAATATTGAAAAGATACCTTTTGGGTGTATTTCTTATGCCCAAGTGCAACTTGGGCTTTCATCACCACCTCCTTTCACTCCAGGCACCCCACCACGTCCGCCAGCGTATGCGCCAGGTAGATGCGCCCGGAGAGCACCGTCACCGCGCTGTTGGTCGCGTTCACGCCCACGATCTTGAGGCTGGGGCGGGCGCGCAGCAGCGCCAGCACGTCGGCCGCCTGCACCTCGTTAAAGTCCACGATCACGGCGTCGAGGTCGCCCAGGTGGAGCGGCCCGGCGTGGGGGGCTTGTTGGCGCACGTCCACGTCGTCGCGGGTCTGCAATTGCGCCGCCAGGCCGGCCAGGAAAATAGAGTTGCCGTAGAGCAAGATACGTTTGGTCATCCAGGAGTCCCCGCCTCCTTGCGTGGAATAGAACAAAAAGCACCTATATCATAGCACAAAAAGGGGCGGTTGTCACTGGACTTTGGTTTAGTCCAAGTATAGTCTGGGTATAGTCTGGGGGATTGAACCTTGACTATACCTTGAGGCAATAAAAAAAGACCTGTCAGGTTTGATAACCCGACAGGTCTATGTCGTATCATCTCAATATTGTGGGGCAACCAAATAATCATTCCAGTGTCATTCTGAGCGGAACGCAGTGAAGCGAAGAATCTCACATTACAGTACACAAACCGCCTATCCAAGGCGAGATTCTTCACCTCCGCTGCGCTCCGGTTCAGAATGACAGGCTTATGACCGAGGGCTTGCCCCACTCTATTGAGAAGATACTCTCTGTCCATAAAGACCTCGGAGGTTTTCAGAAAACCTCCGAGGTCTTGGAGTTTTACATCTCTTCCATAGCCCACGCTTCCACGTTGCGCAGTTCGGTGCCAAAGTTGATGCCCAGCAGCACGATTTGCTTGCCGCTGCTCTGGTATGGCTCCGCGTAGCCCTGGGCGTGAATCTGGCGCAGGGCAGTTTCTGTACTCTGGTTGCACTTGAACTCGATGATGTACACCTTGTCGGGGAACGTCACCACCATATCAATCCGTCCCCGGCTGGTCAGTACGCTGCTCTGCGCCGCGCCGCCGGAGGCCGACATCGCCAGGTAAAAGATGGTGTGAAAGTAGGCTTCGTCCCGTTTCGTTTCAATGTCGTAGGGAATCGCGGCAAAGATGGCCGTCATCGCAGTGAAAAAGGCGTCCAGATTCCCCACGCGCAGGTAGCCGGACAATCTGAGCACGTGAGACGTGACATCCGGAGCGATCCGCTCAATCGCGAGCAGTAAGGCTTTGGTGAACGAGGTCTTTACTTCCTGGTTGGGATAATCCAACGTGTAAATCTCACCCTCCACCTTTGCAATCGTCAGGTAGCCGGTCTGAAAGAGCAATGCCTCCGGCGTGAGACGGTCAATCTCGAACGTGGAAAAGGCGGTCGCGTCTACTTCCAGTCCTTCCAGTTTGGGCAAGGCGTACCGTCTTTCTCGCAGCAACTTTACCAGGAACGTCGGCGTACCCGTCTCGAACCAATAGTTCCGTAATTCACCGTGATTGAACGCGGCCAGTACCGAAAATGGATTGTAGACCTTGCACGCGCGACGTGAGAAGCGATAGCCGTCGTAATAGCGCGCCAGCGCCTCCGTGGTGGCTTTTACTGTGGTTTCCATCGTCTCGGCCAGACGGCCAAGATATGCGGCAAAATACGTATCCAGTTCTGTCTGCGTGTACCCCAGTAATGCGGCGTAAGCCGAGTGCATACTGATGTCGTTGAGGTTGTTGAGGGCCGAAAAGACGGAAACACGGCTAAAGCGCGAGACGCCCGTGAGCAGCACGAAGCGTGTCGCGTCTGCCACGTCCGCGCCTTTGAGCACGCCAAAAAAACTGCGCAGGATGTCCCGATTCGCGCGCGCCACCGCCAGCCCGGCCTCGCCTTTGCCCAGATGCTCGATCAGCGGCTTGTCATATTCGTCAATCAGCACCACCACCGGCTGCCCGGATTGCCGATGCAGGTTTGTCAGCAACTCTCCGAACTGCGAAACGTAAGAGGGACTGGTCAATGTCAGTTGAGATTCTGCGGCGCGTTGCGCCAACTGGTATAGCAATCCCTGGTGCAAATGCTCCGGCGTATCCAGCGCAATTTGGTTAAAGTCAATCACGACGACGGGATGCGGTTGCCAGTCCCAGCGGCCCGGCTCTGCGATCCACAAGCCCTCGAACAACTCGCGCTGCCCCTCGAACAGGCAGCGCAAGGTTGAGACGAGCAATGACTTGCCAAAGCGGCGCGGTCGCGCCAAAAAATAGTACATCCCTTCCGTGACCAGGCGATGAATGGTCTCGGTCTTGTCCACGTACACAAAGCCCCGCGTCCGCATGACCTCGAAAGATTGAATCCCAATCGGTAACTTGTACATTGCGCCCTCCTGTGGTGAATGGTAAGCGCTGACAGTGAAGCCAGTATCAGTAGATGGAAAATCGCGATACATTTCCATATACCGAGTATAGCACGAATGAAGCAGAAAGACAATAACACACCATCCGTGGATGGCACGATGTTTGGGAGGAGCCCAGATGTTGGTTTGTCGGGGTTATTTTTGTGTCTGTTGATGGTAGTAGGCAATCGCCTCGGCGCGGTTTTCGACGTGCAGTTTTTCCACGATCTGGGCCATGTGATATTTGATGGTCTGTTCGCTGAGGTGCAGGCGCTGAGCGATATCTGTATAGATCAACCCTTGCGCGGCCAGGCTTAGAATCTCCTCCTGGCGGGGGGTTAATTCGGCCATGTCGGGGCGACCCTCGCGGTCGCCCTGACGGGCAAATTCGGCCATGATACGCGCAGCCATCCCCGGCGCCAGGGGCGCGTCGCCCTGCAGCAGGCCGGTCAAGAGTGTGCAGAACTGGTTGGCGTCCAAACTCTTGAGCAAGTAGCCCGAGGCGCCGCTCTCAATGGCCTCGAACAGGTGCGCGTCGTCTTCTGCGACGGTGAGCATTACGATTTTGACCTCTGGCAGTTCGGCTTTGATGGCGCGGGTGGCTTCCAGGCCGCCACCGCCCGACATGTTCACGTCCATCACCACCACGTCGGGGCGCAGCGCGCGGGCTTTTTCCAGGGCCTCCTGGCCGTCACGCGCCGTGCCCACCACCGTCAGGCCGCGCGCCAGCAGCAGGTTGCGCAACCCGCCCAGGAAGAGGGGATGATCGTCGGCCAACAGCAGGCGCAGTCCCTTGATTCCCGCCTCCTCCCCTTCCGCCCCTGTGGGCAGAAAGCGCGGCAGCGTCGCCAGGACGCGGGTACCCTGTCCCGGCGCAGACCGGATCTCTAGCCGCCCGCCGGTCTGCTCCGCCCGCTCGCGCATGATGTCCAACCCAAAGTGGGCGCCATCAGACCTGTCTGGCGCAAATCCAACGCCGTCGTCGGTGATGAGGATCTGCACCTGGTCGCCGGCCAGGCTGAATACCACCTCCGCCCTGGCGGCGTGGGCGTGTTTGCGCACGTTAGTCAGGGCTTCCTGGACGATGCGCAACACTTGCTCCTCCACGCCCGGCGCAAACAGGGACACGGGCATTTCGTCGGGCAGGCTGAGCGAGGTGGCGATACCGTACTGCTGGCCGAACTGGTGGACGTAATCCCGCACCGTCGTCGAGAAATCCGGGCCAGACGGTCCGGCCGTCCGCAGTCCCAGGATGTGGCTGCGGATGCCGGCGTAGGCCTCCTGCGCGGCGCGCGCCAGGTCGCCCAGGTTGGTCTGGGCTGCCTGGGTCTTTCCCTCGGCCAGGAGGGTCTGGGTCGCCTGCGCCTGCACGTTGACGTAGCCCAACACCTGCCCCAGCCCGTCGTGCAACTCGCGGCCCATACGCTCGCGCTCCTCAAAGGTTGCCAGCGTGCGCTGTTGTTCGATGAGCGTCGCCTGCGCCTGCTCGCGCTCGGCAATTTCGGCCCGCAATTGTGTGTTGGCGGCGTCGAGTTCCGAGGTCCGCTCCGCGACCCGCTCCTCGAGGTCCGTCACCAGTCCACGCAGCCTGGAGGCCATCTTGTTGAATGCATTGGTCAAAAAGCCGATCTCGTCCTGATTGTGGATGGGGACTTGTACGTTCAGGTCACCGGCTTCCATTTGCCGCACCCCGGCGGACAGAGCGCCCAGGGGTTTGACGATTGAGAAATTGAGCAAGATGGGTATCCCCAGTAAGAGCAACAGGCTGCCTCCGATCACCACCCATCCCAGGGGCAGGATAAATTCGTGCAGATAACGTCTGAAATCCAGTTGATAGTTTTGCACGATCGCCTGATCCTTTTGAGGAGGCCCTGACAAATCGTCCAGGCGGGTGTGCAGACATTCACCCCGGCCCGGGGTCACCCCGCGCACCCAGGGATTTGCCGATGGGGTTTCATCCGGGTCGAACCGAAACGGTAAAGGCAGGCCGTTGTAGGTAATATCGAAAACGCCGTCCTGGTACAGAACGGCCTGAAAGGTGAAAATGGCTTCTGGCCGGTATAGCGCCGGCAGATGGTCCCAGGTGATGATCAGGCGGTCGAGTTCCTGGCGGGCGTACAATCCGCCGCCCGCGTTGGGATTGAGCTCGATCATGAGCGGAAAGATGGCGGGCAAGTTGGCGCCACGGGCCTGCATGTTGGGCTGCCAGAAGGGGTTGCCTATGCCGATGACGCCCGAACTGGCGACATAGATCTCGGTATAGGACTGCCCATAAAAGGGAAACGCAAAGTTGATTTTATGGTTGCGGGCCTCACCTGTGGGTTGAACCTGCAACCTGTCTCCCAACCCGGTTTCGAAGGAAAAGTCAACGCAGGCTACATCGTACCCGCCGGATGCGTTAGGCGCAAATCGCAACGTCTGGTGATCTGTCAGGTCGGGGCGATAGGTATTGATGTAAGGGGGGGCAACCATCCAACCCACCGACCCCAGCAGGGCCAGGAACAGGGTCAGTGTGAGGATCGATAATCTCGCCAGCACGGATACCCCGCCGGGGATGAAATTGACATAGTTGGTGGCAAACAGCCACAAGGCCGCCAGTATCCCGATCGAAAGCGCGGCATTGTAGAACATGGTCGGAAGGTAAAAGATGCGTAAAACATCGATCACGCCCAACACAAATAGAATCCCAAAGATGAAAACAAAGCGCCGCGCGCCGCGCGCCTCCTCCCCCTGCGGCTTGCAAAGTTTGACCAACCCGTTCACGGGGCGAGGGTCAGCGGCGATGCACTGGCGTAGAAAAACGATGGGCACCCATAGCAAGACAAACGCATTTGCATAGGCTGACACCAGGGGGCGGTAGCAGACGGTCTCCCGCTGGAGCAGCGAAACGTAGCGATAGACCATGAATTGCGCTTCCCATAACAGATAGGCCAGGCTGACGATCAGGCTGGCGTGGGCTTCCCATTTGTGGTGGGCATAGAATCGGGGAAAGTGGTATGCAAACTGCAACAGGAACACCAGCGCCAGCGCCAGGACGGTATTTTCTGCGTATACTGCAAACAAGCGCGGGAAGGGTGAAAGGGCAGCATCCAGAAACATCAGCCCGATAAAAATGGTCGCCCCGACAAAGAAGCAGGTCAGCAGAACCAGTTGCGTGGTCCTGTTTTGCAGGCGGTGGGCCAGAAAAACGGTAATGGCAAGAGACAGGATGAACTGTGTCAGGTAACTGATTGATGCAGGCGTGAGGTATATGGAAGACATGGTTTCAACTACTCAAGATCATGAAATCGCGGCTACCGGCAGGCATTTTTTCCCACGATGGGAATTGCTGCCGGCCGGTGCAGTGTGTTTGGCAAAAAGTGTCCGTAGCGAAATATATACACATACTCCTGCGCACCCTAGTACAGCTCGGCGGAAATCCTTCGGTGGTTACAGGGCAAGCGCCGGTATCATCTCAATATTCTGGGGCACTTTTAACGTAGCCGCGCTTTCCATAGCGCGTTATGCCCGCGAGGTATGGAAACCTCGGCTACATTGCCCCACTTTATTGAGCAGATACAAGCGCCGGTTGAGTAGCTTCGGAACAAAGTGGAGAAGCGTATCGAAACCCTTGTACTGAGCTTGTCGAAGTGAAGCGTTTTCTGTTCACAAAAGCTCTCTGGATAAGCCGCTTGGTTTCGATACGTCGCTTTGCTCCTACTCAACCGGCGCTCCCGCCCAACATCTAACCGGGGAAGGATTTACGCCCACGTATACTAGAACAAGTGGAAAGCGGCGATAATCGGAGCAAACAGCGAAGACACCAGCGACATCACGGTGATGAGCGTGTTGATGGAGGGGCCGGCCGTGTCCTTGAAGGGATCGCCGACGGTGTCACCCACAACGCTGGCCTTGTGAGCGTCGGAGCGCGGGCCGCCGAACTCGCCCGACTCGATGAACTTTTTGGCGTTGTCCCACAGCCCGCCAGCATTGGACATTAGCAGCGCAAAGACGACGCCGGTGAAAATGCTCCCTCCCAGGAACCCGCCCAGCGCCTCGGGACCGAGGACGAAGCCGACCAGGACAGGGAAAAAGATAGCCAGGAAGGCCGGTATCACCAAAGACGACAGCGCACCCTGGGCAGCCAGGTCCACGCAAGTCGCATAGTCGGGCTTTTCGGTGCCCGCCAGGATGCCGGGACGTTGGTGGAATTGCCGGCGGATTTCCTCAATCATCTTGAAGGCATTGTCCGTGACTGATAGCATGGTGAGTGCGCTGAACAATGGCGGTGTCATGGCCCCTAGAAATACGCCCACGACGACCATCGGATCTCGCAGGCTGATGACCAGTTCTATGCCCCTTATCTTGACCACCTCCGCATAAGCCGCAAAGAGAGCCAGAACGGTGAGCGCAGCAGCGCTGATGGCAAAGCCCTTGGTGATGGCCTTGGCCGTGTTGCCGGCTGCGTCGAGCACGTCGGCCGTGTCAATCACCTTCTGCGACATGCCGGCCATTTCAGCGATGCCTCGCGCGTTGTCCACGATGGGGCCGTAAGCGTCAGAGGAGACGATCATGCCACTGACAGATAACATTCCCACCGCGCTGATGCCCACCCCATAGATGCCACTCATCCCAAAACGTTCTGCCAGGTAATAAGACAGTAGCGTTGCCAGGGCAATGCCGATGACTGAGGGAACGATGCTGATCAACCCATAACTAAAGCCGGTGATGATGTTGATGGCTGCGCCAGAACTGGAAACTCGGGCTGTCTCGATCACTGGTCGGTGGTCAGAAGAGGTAAAGTAATCGGAAGTAAAGCCAATGACGACGCCGGTGATGAGCCCGGCCAACGTGGCCCATAACACACCGATGTTATAGTCGCCCAGTAGCACAACAGCAGTAGCCAGTATAGCGAATATCGCGCAGGTGATGATCGTCCCTCTGTTGAGAGCCTGGCCCGGCTTGCCGTTCTTGCCCACGCGCACGAATTGGATGCCGATGAGCGAGGCGACGATACCCAGTGCGCACAGGGCTATAGGAAACACAATGTACTTTATCTGCAGGGCAGCGTCCCCCGCGAAGAGCGATGCGGCCAGCAACATAACAGCCACGGTACTGGCCACGTAACTATCAAAGACATCCGCTCCCATGCCGGCCACGTCACCGACATTGTCACCAACATTATCGGCGACCACAGCCGGGTTACGGGGGTCATCCTCGGGGATGCCAATCTCGATCTTGCCTACCAGGTCGGCGGCGATGTCGGCCGTCTTGGTATAGATGCCGCCGCCTGCTTTGGCCAGCAGGGCCAGCGTAGAAGCCCCAAAACTAAAGCCGAGGACAATCTCGGGGTCGCCGGTGATGAGATAAATCGTGCTCATCCCGATGATCGCCATCCCCACCATGGCCAGGCCCATCACTGAGCCAGCATAGAAAGCCACCTTGAAGGCACGATTGATGCTCTCGCCTGCCGCTGTTGCGCTGCGCACGTTAGCGGCCACGGCGACGCTCATGCCCATATATCCGGCGACGGCAGAGCATACTGAGCCGGCCACAAAGGCCAGGGCCATCGCGCCGCCTCGCAGTGGATTGGGATGAATCACTCCCAGACCCAAGTGCTCTATATCGAAACTGAACACGATGGCGATGATGATACCTAACCCTACTGCGACGAGGATGAGGGCCATGTAGAGGCGGCGCAGATAGGTCGTCGCTCCCTCTCGAATCCAGGACGCGACCTCCTGCGCTTCCTCGGACCCGGCATCCTGCCGGTACACCCAACGGTATAGCCAGGCCGCCACTCCGACGGAGACAGCGCCCGCAAAGATGGCGACAAAAGTCCAGATTTGAGACATTGACATCATTGTTTCTCCTATCACGTTTCACGTTTCACGATTTATATATTGGCGGAGCGCCACCAGCGGTAGTGCTTGGTCCGCAATTCCCCCGGCGACGGCAGAGGGAAATAAAGTAGTTTTTCCCTGTTCCCCACAAAAATCCCGCTCTTTATCGTGCGGTACGGGAACGAGGCCAACTGGACACGGTTGACCATCTTGGTGTGGACGATCTTTGTTCTCAGATCCACCAAACACTGACGCAGATGCCCAATGTTGGAATAGGGCAAATCCCGTATAGCGCCGCGTTCTGGGTCCACAGCCAATTCACCCAGGCGCAGTTCCACGAAACAGACTGCCGGCAGGGAGAGGAGACTGGTCGGGTTCTTGACAATCAGATCATAGAATTCGCAGGGGCCCAGGGTGCTGACTACCAGGGGATGTACGGGTGCGATCTCTTGGTAAAGGTGCAGTCCCACCGTGTTTTCGGGGAACTCGGCACTTGTCTCCAGCCCCAGTGTCCGTCCATCCTGCGTCACGAGATAGAGCCGCTGGATGGCGTCCAGGGAGACATGCTCTAGTGCGCGATAGACAGAGATGTAGATCGAGCGTTTCGGGGTTCCATCCTCGTGGGGCACACAACGCCGCATGCCCTCCTCAATGCGGAAAAAGTCAGATCTAAAGTCCGGGGCGATCTCGAAGAAAACGGCCTGCCCGCGCACCTTTTTCGTAGCCCCAACCGCATAGTAGACCCCAAACTCTTCCGGTGTCAACATTGAGGCAATCAGCGCCTCGGGTATCATTGACAGATACAGATGGATAGCCATAGAAATTCCTCCTCTTTGAGCGATAGCAGACACTCGGTCGTCTGGCCTGGAAGCCGAAACTTGTTTCGGCCTGCTCGGGCTCGCGGCCCAAGTTATTATAGCACACAATGACGTAATGCGTAAAACGTAGCACGGCGGTTAAAACCGCGTCTACACCTGCAAAGTCGCCCTGCGGTGACTAAAGCAGTCCACGTAGGTGGACTTGGCAATAGTTGCCCGCGAACTTGGTCGCCGGGCTTTTTTACTTCGTCGTCTCCACCCGCTGCCAGAGGACGTCCAGGGGACGGCGGAGCAGCCGCACTTTGACAAAGACGAGCAGCCACAGATGCAGCCGGGCGGCAAAGAGCAGCAACGTCCACAGGAACTCGCGCAGATTGCGCGGGTAGCGCAGGGCCAACCGGGTGCCGTGGAGCACTTCCAGCCAGGCCGAGCGCATACGCACGGGCGACTTGCGCACGTAATCCTGGGCGTAGCCGCCGGCGGAGCGCACCTTTTGCCGCAGCCAGTCCCGGTAAGTGGTGGGGTATTTGACGGAGACACGCGCCCGGGGCACGTAGCGGATGCGGTAGCCCTGGCGGGCGACCATGTGTGAGACCACAGCGTCCTCCGCCAGCGCGTCCTCGGGCACGTGCTCGACCAGCGCCCGGCGGACGGCAAAGAGGTAGCCGGAGCAGAGGAGAAAGTGACCGGCCCAGTCGCGGGCCAGCCGCATCTGGTGGGCGCTATCGGTGAGCAGGTGCGACCAGTAGCCCATCGCCGTGTCGCGCGGGCTGACGCTGACGGGATGCCCGCTCACCGCCCCCACCTGCGGGTTGGCCAAGGGGGCCAGCAGCAAGGCCAACGCATCCTCAGCGACGACTACGTCCCCGTCGCTAAATACAACAACGTCGCCCCGCGCCGCCCGCAACCCGATATTCAGCGCCACCGGTTTGCCCCGCTGAGGATCGGTCACGTGCCGCACAGCCGGGTAGCGGGCGGCATAGTCTCGCACCACGGCCGTCGTCGCGGGATCGGGACAAACGACCAGGATTTCGGCGTCTGCGGGCAGTTGGGAAAGAAATGCTTCGATAGCCTGGTCCACGGTCGCCGCTTCGCGGAAAGCGGTGATGAGGACAGTCAGCCTCGTGGTCACGGGTGCACAGGTGCAGTCGCTTCCAGATGCCACAGTGTCAAGCCGGTGACCGGGTCGCGCCGGCGATGGACTGTCGCCGGGACAACAGTTACCACAACCTCCAGCGTCGGGTTG
>CAYQTW010000079.1:9451-10540 GCA_964420485.1 uncultured Anaerolineales bacterium | reverse complement strand
GCGGGCAAGACGGTGCTTCTGGAAACCATCGCGGGCTTGCATCAACCTCGCAAGGGGTGTATCCTTGTGGACGGCGAGGACGTCACGGATGTGCCGCCGGAGCGGCGCTCCATCGGTTTCGTCTATCAAGATTATGTGCTGTTCCCTCACCTGAGCGTGGCCGGGAACATTGCTTTCGGGCTCAGACTGAGGAGGGTGGGGCGCGGGGTTGTTGAGGAGCGCGTGACCGAAATAAGCCGGTTGTTGGGCATTGACCACCTGATGCACCGCCGGCCGGGAACGTTGAGTGGGGGTGAGGCCCAGCGGGTGGCGCTGGCGCGGGCGCTGGTCGTCGAGCCGAGGCTCCTGCTGCTGGACGAGCCGCTGAGTGCACTGGATCCGGGGATGCGGGAGGGGCTGCAACGCGAGTTGGCGCGGGTGCACCGGGAACTGGGCACGACCACCATCCACGTCACCCACGACTTTGAGGAGGCCGTGGCGCTGGGGAACCGCATCGGGGTCGTGAACGAGGGGCGAGTCGTGCAGGTGGGGCCGCCGGAGGAGATTTTCAGGAGGCCGGACTCCGAGTTCGTAGCCCGCTTCGTGGGGGTGAGAAACATTTTCCGGGGAGAGATCCGTCCCGGAGACGATGGTTATCAGGTGCTGTCCCTTGACCCTTCGACAGGCTCAGGGCAGCGTGGGGTGGAGATAGCCGTGGTGACCAATCTCGTGGGGTCGGTGCACGGTTCGATCAGGCCGGAGGAGATCGTCATCTCTAGCGAACCGTTCCATTCCAGCGCGCGCAATTCCTTCCGTGGCCGCATCGTGAACGTCGCGGATAGAGGAACGTTCGTCTACGTCACCGTGCGCGTCCCCTTCGACTGTGCTCAGGGCAGGCCGCCAGATTTTACCTGCATAATAACCCGCCGCTCCCTGGAGGAGATGGAACTGCGGGAGGGGCTAGAGGTCTACGTTTCCTTCAAAGCCTCCGCCGTCCACATCTTTTAATTCGCTGACTCGCCGACTCGCCGACTCGCTGACTCGCCGACTCGCTATGGCTCATTTAGACGCTTACAACCGTCCCATCAGTTACCTGCGTATTTCCGTAAC
>CAYQTW010000079.1:0-9441 GCA_964420485.1 uncultured Anaerolineales bacterium | reverse complement strand
GCGCAATCTGGCCCGCATCCCCGGCATTGACGACCTGGCGATGACGACCAACGGCATCCTCCTGTCGCGCTGCGCAGCCGACCTGGCCGAGGCGGGCCTGCAACGGGTCAACGTCAGCCTGGACACCCTGCGCCCGGAACGTTTTCACAGCATCACGCGGCTGGGCCGGCTGGAGGATGTCCTGGACGGGATGGAGGCGGCCCATCTGGCGGGGCTGGAGCCGGTCAAGGTCAACGCCGTCGTCATCCGGGGGATGAACGACGACGAGGTGGTGGACCTGGCCCGCAAGACGATGGAGGTGGGGTGGAACGTGCGCTTTATTGAGCCAATGCCGGTGGGTAACGGGGTGTTGGCGAACGGCGAGTGGCGAGAGCGGGTTGTGACGAAGAAGGAGATTCGGCAAAAGATTGAGGCTACACTGGGAGAGTTGGAGCCGGCAAAGATGATCGTCGGCAATGGCCCGGCCCGCTACTACCGTCTGGCCGGGGCAAAGGGCACCCTCGGCTTCATCACACCCATCAGCGAGCACTTTTGCTACCGCTGCAACCGGCTGCGCCTCACCGCCGACGGCCAACTGCGTCCCTGCCTGCTCTCCGATTACGAGCTAGACCTGCGCACACCATTGCGCCAGGGGGCGGACGTCGCTCAGATCAAGGAACTGCTGCTGCAAGGCATTGAGAACAAGCCGATGCAACATCATCTGGACGAGTGGCAGAGGCCGGAGAACAGGGTGATGTCGGAGATCGGGGGGTAGGCAGATGTAGGGGCGCGGTTACCGCTACCGAGTGGGTGGTTGCCGGGATGCTCGATGCAGGGATTGGGGGGATAGGTAAACGTAGGGGGCGCGGTTACCGCGCCCCTACCTTGACCGTCAGCGGAATGGAGAGTGCTATGGAATTGACACATTTGGACGCAGAAGGCCGCGCTCGTATGGTGGACGTGGGCGGGAAGCCGGACACGGAGCGGGTGGCGGTCGCTAAAGGGGAGGTGGCGATGCAGCCGGAGACGCTGCGGCTCATCGCCGAGGGTGGCGTGCCGAAGGGGGACGTGCTGGCTGTGGCGCAGGTGGCGGGGATCATGGCCGCCAAGCGCGTGCCTGATCTGATCCCCCTTTGCCATCCGCTGCTGTTGACCAAGGTAGACGTGGAATTCGAGATTGACGAGCAAGCGTCGCGCATCGAGATCACGGCCACCGCGCGCTGCCGGGGCAAGACCGGCGTGGAGATGGAGGCGCTCACCGCCGTCAGCGTGGCTGCCCTGACCATCTACGATATGGCAAAGGCGGTGGAAAAGACGATGCGGATTGGCAATGTTCGGCTGGTGCGCAAGAGTGGGGGGAAGAGCGGAGAATGGAGATTGGGCGAATGAGCGAGTCAGCGAGTCAGCGAGTCGGCGAGTCGGCGAGTCGGCGAGTCGGCGAGTGGGGAGGATAGGGTGAGGAACAAGCGGATTAGGGTTCACGTGAGGTTTTTTGCTGCCCCACGGGAGGCGTTGGGGATGGGAGAGATTGAGATAGAGTTGCCGGCGGGGACGACGGTAGGGGAGTTGATTGGCCGGTTGACGGAAATGTACCCGGTCTTGCAACCTTACACCCGTTTTCTCAGCGTGGCCGTGAACCGGGCCTACGTGGGGATACAGACCGAACTGCGCGACGGGGATGAGGTGGCTTGTCTGCCGCCGGTGGGAGGAGGGTAGTGTCGGTAGATTGGTACATTGGGACGGAGATGAAGCCAATGGAGTTATTCGAGATCACGACAGAGGAAATATCCGTTGACGAGGTCGTCGGCCGGTTGGCGGAGCCGGCCATTGGGGCGGTAGTCACGTTCGTCGGTCTGGTGCGCGGCGAGACGGACGGGCGGGAGGTGCGCTGCCTGGAGTACGAAGCGTACCCGGAGATGGCCGAGGAGACGCTGCGCCAGATCGGCGACGAGATACGCGCCCGCTGGGAGACGATCCGGAAAGTCGTCATCATCCACCGCGTGGGGCGGCTGCAGGTGGGGGAGATTGCCGTCGTCATCGCTCTCTCGGCTGCTCATCGCCAGGATACCTTTGACGCTCTCCGTTATGCTATTGACCGGCTGAAGGAGATCGTGCCCTTGTGGAAGAAGGAGGTGTGGGCGGACGGGGCGGAGTGGAGGAGTGAGCAAGACCCGCACTTGCCCTAAAGTGTGGTCTGTGATACATTTACCAATGATGGCCAAGGTCAAAGAACAGCTATCCTTCTATTTCGCCGAGACCACTGCGCCTTCGACGGCACGGAGCGTCCCCTTGTCTGAAGAAGAGATCAACGCTCTCGCCGTTCTGGAGTCTTACAACAAGCACCTCTATCGTCCTAATACTTATCTGCACAAGTGGTGGGCGCGGCGCTGCGGCACGGTCTTTCGCTACATTCTGAAACAGTTCGTCCCCGATCCCACCCGCCGTGACTTTTATGCGCCTGGTGGCTTGGAAGGTCTTGTCGTGCTAGACCCGATGATGGGCGGCGGTACGACTGTGCACGAGGCAATTCGACTGGGGGCTAACGTCATCGGAGGTGACCTCGACCCCATCCCAGTGCTCCAAGTCCGGGCCACGCTGACCCCCATCTCTGAAACACACATCCGCGCCACATTCCGAGAATTTTTCCATGCACTGCGCGCGGAACTTTATTCCTACTACGTCACGCGCTGTCCTGTCTGCGGACGAGCCGATGCCGAGATTCGGTTCACGCTCCATGCTCTGCGACGGCGCTGCGCGTGCGGCGAGGCGCTTTTCGTTGATTCCTTTGTCTTGCGTCAGGAAGCCCACCGCACCATCCGACTTTGCCCTCAGTGTCACATTGTGTTTGAGCACGAACATACCTGTGCCACTACCTGGCCCGATCAACGCCCGTTGCTATCTTCTCAATATCCTGGGGTAGGGGCAGGACTTGCTCCTGCCCACGAGGGCGACCGCAAGGGTTCGCCCCTACCTATTGAGAGGATACGCCCGTTGCTTGAAAAGGGGACGAGCGCTTGCCCTGTGTGCGACCAGCTCTATACTGATCTGACCGAAATCCCTTTTCGGCAGCGATACGTTCCTATCGCCATTGCCGGCGAGTGTCCTCAGCATGGCCTTTTCTTCAAATCACCTGACCCCGATGATTTGGCCCGCCTGGCGGAAGCCGAGGCTTGCTTCGGCGGCATAGACTTTGGCGACCGAGAACAATTTGCCGTCGTGCCCGGTCCCAAATCCAAGGACTTGCCTCGCCTGGGCATCCACTATTACCTGGATCTCTTTTCGGCCCGGCAATTGGGTTACATCGCGGCCGCCTATCAGCAGTTGCAGAGATTACGAGACCACACAGAGCGGTTGATTCTGGCGTTGCTGATCAGCACCTCGTTAGAGTTCAACTCTATGCTCTGCGGCTATAAAGGAGGAGACCGCCGCCGGCCAGGAGCCATCCGGCATACTTTCTCTCACCACGCTTACTCCTTCCCCTACACAGCCGCTGAGAACAACCCGCTTTTTCCCCTCAAGGGCTCCGGCACACTGGTGAGGCTATTTGAACGTAGGGTGATAATGGCCCGACGGTGGGCCACGTCTCCTGTGGAGCGGCAGGTCGAGGATGGACAGGCACACAAAGTGATCATCGTCGGAGAGCAAGACCTGGGACGAGAGGTGTTTTCACCAGACGAGTTGAGTGCAGGCACTCGCCGCTTTTTCTTGTACCAGAGGGATTCGCGCCACATACCGTTGGACGACGCCAGCGTGGATTACGTCATCACCGATCCTCCTTACTACGACAGCGTTCAATACAGTGACCTGGCAGCCTTCTTTCGCGTGTGGCTGCGCCTCTTCCTGCCCCAGGAGGCGCAGTGGGACTATGATACCACGGATTCGGCAGTGGACGAGGGAAATGGACAAACACCTGGTAGATATGGAAAGATTCTGAGCGGCATCTTTCACGACTGCCGGCGCGTCCTCAAACCAGAAAGCGGCCGGCTGGTTTTTACGTTCCACCACTGGAAGCCACGCGCGTGGGCCGAATTGACCCTGGCCCTCAAGCACGCCGGGTTTCACCTGGAAAAATATTACCTAGTTCACTCGGAAAACCCCATCTCTGTCCACATTCACAAGTTGCGCGCCCTCAAGCACGACGCCATCCTCACCCTTTCTCCCACGGTGACGGAGCGCACCTGGCGCTTTCCTGCTCAGGTGAATGACGACAGCCGTTCCTTCGTCGCCGGATGCAGCACTGCGCTGGGCTGGCTTTTAGACAGCGATTGTGGCGCGGACGAGATTATGGAGCGTTGGACAGTCTTGATAAAAGGAGTTCTGTTCGCTGCCCTACGCCAAAACCCAAATATCCCCGACAAGGATCAGTTCGTGGCTAAACTGCAAACCAAAGTAGAGCGAGGCAAAGCAAGCCTGTGTCTCACATTTACACCCTGACCAGTCACGTTAAGGATTGATTATGACACAACCAATGTTGAGCGTCGAAAAAGCGCTGGAACGGATATTGCGCGAATTCCACCCTCTGGAACCAGAGCGGGTGCCCATCCTCGAAGCGCTGGACCGCGTCCTGGCCGAGGACGTGTGCGCCAATGTGGACATCCCGCCTTATGCCAATTCGTCTATGGACGGTTACGCAGTGCAAGCGGCCGACACCGCCGGCGTCAGCCGTGAGGCCCCCGTCCGCCTGCTCGTTGTCGGGGGCGTGCCGGCGGGCTACGTTTCCGAGAAGGAAGTGACGCCCGGCACGACCATCTGCATCACGACCGGTGCGCCGATACCGCCTGGGGCCGACGGGGTCGTCCGCGTCGAGGACACGGAGGCCGAGGGGGAGTGGGTGACCATCTTTGCGGAGGCGCCGCGGGGCCAGTACATTCGCCCCGCCGGAGAGGATGTGCGGAAGGGGGAGTTGGTCCTGTGGCGGGGAACTTTTGTCCGCCCGCAAGAGATCGGGATGCTGGCTACACTGGGGCGCAAGGATGTGCTGGTGATGCGCCGCCCCCGTGTGGCGATCCTGGCTACCGGTGACGAGGTGGTCGAGGTTGACGCCCCCCTGGCGCCGGGCAAGATCCGCAATGCCAACAGTTACTCTAACGCGGCACAGGTCGTCAAGTACGGGGGGATACCCATTCTGTTGGGCATCGCCCGCGACCGGGCGCCAGAGTTGACGCAAAAGATTCGGGCCGGGCTGGAGCAGGGCGTTGACCTGTTTCTCACCTCTGGCGGCGTCTCAATGGGCGACTTTGACCTCGTCAAGAACGTGCTCGCCGCCGAGGGCACGATTGATTTCTGGAAGGTGCGCATGAAGCCGGGTAAACCGCTCGCGTTCGGCCAAATTGACGGTGTCCCATTCCTGGGTTTACCTGGCAACCCGGTCTCGGTGATGGTCTCCTTCGAGATGTTTGTCCGCCCGGCCATCCTCAAGATGCTGGGGGTGACGGAGTGGGAGCGGCCGGTCGTGGAGGCCACGCTGATGGACGCCATCCCACACAAAGACGAGCGCCGCCACTACCTGCGCGTCCGCCTCGAGTACCGCGACGGCGCATATTACGCTTACCTCACCGGCGAGCAGGGGTCGGGCATCCTCAGTTCGATGGTCAAGGCTAACGCACTGGCGGTCATCCCGGAGGAATGGGATCACGTGTCGGCCGGTGCGCGGGTGAATTGCCTTCCCGAAAGCTCCGGGCTTTCGGGAAGGTGAGAACAACGGAGGTTTACCATGCCGTTCAGAAGAATACCCTTTCTCGCCAACCACTACTACCACATCTACAACCGTGGCGTTAATCGTGGCGACATTTTTTTCTCGCCGGACAATTACATCTACTTTTTGCAATTGCTCAAGAAGAATCTGGGCCGCTACGCGATTTCCATCGTCGCCTATTGCTTGTTGCACAACCATTACCACTTTCTGCTAAAGCCCGAACGAGACAACAACCTGCCTCTGTTCATCAAAAGCCTCTTTGGTTCTTATTCCCAGGCTGTCAACAAACAGCAGGGTCGCCAGGGCCCGCTTTTTCAGGGCAGGTATCGTGCTATCTGGGTGGACGAAGAAGAATACCTGGTGCACCTGGCCCGCTACATCCACCTCAACCCCGTTACGGCCGGGCTGGTGGTCACACCCCAGGCGTGGCCGTACTCTAACTATCTGGACGTGATCGGTCAGCGGGCGGGAACACTCAAAGACACCACACTGGTCCCAGACCGCTTTTCGACCGGCGACGCCTACCGGCAATTCGTTAAAGACTATCTGTGCTATGGACAAACGATTGCAGGACTTGAGAAGTATCTGCTCGTTCCCTAACCTTCCCGAAAGCTCGGAAGCTTTCGGGAAGGTAAAGTTGACGCGCGGCTACCTCATCGCCCTCGTCGGCACGGCCATCTGGTCGTCAACGGCTGTGTTTATCGGCTATCTGACCACGCGCTTCCGTATGCCGCCGCTGGCGCTGGCTTTCTGGCGTGACCTGATCGTGGCGGGCGCGCTTTTGGGGACGCTCGCACTGGTGGCCCGGCCCCTGCTGCGCCTGGGACGCCAGCACTTCAAATTTTTCATCTTTTACGGTTTCGTCCTGGCCATGTTCAATGCGCTGTGGACGGTGTCGGTAGCGCTCAACGGGGCGGCGGTGGCCACGGTGCTGATCTATATTTCGCCGGTTTTCACGGCGCTGACCGGATGGTGCTGGTGGGGCGAGCGACTAGGCGCACTCCAGATCGGCGCAATAGTTTTGAGCATCGCCGGCTGCACGCTCGTATCCGGCGCGTACGACCGGGCTGTTTGGCAGGGCAACCTGTCCGGCATCCTCGTTGGCGTGGCGACCGGCGTGGCGTTTGCGGCTTACAGTCTGTTGGGCAAAGGTTCGTCCAGACGGGGCGTCAATCCGTGGACGGCCACGTTGTACTCCTTTGCGTTCGGGGCGGCGTTCCTGTTGCTCGTGCAGCGGCCCGACACGCTCCTGTGGCTGTCCCGGCCATTGGCAGCCGGCCCGGGTGGGTGGCGCGAGGCAGCCCTGGGGTGGGGGACGCTGGTAATGCTGGCCGTCGGTCCCACTCTCGGCGGATATGGCCTGTACACCGTCAGCCTGACGCACTTGCCGGCTGCCATGGCTAACCTGATCACCACGCTAGAACCAGCCCTGACGGCTGTGTTGGCGTATGTTTTCCTGGGCGAGCGCTTGACCATCCCGCAACTCCTGGGTGGGGGCCTGATCCTGATCGGTGTGATGATCGTGCGGTTAGGCGAACGCGCCGGCGGCACGCCGCAATCACCTTGATCACAATCTTCATTATGCGTTTTGTTTCCGATTGGCTGA
The DNA here is from genome assembly GCA_964420485.1 of uncultured Anaerolineales bacterium. GTDB lineage: Bacteria > Chloroflexota > Anaerolineae > B4-G1 > B4-G1 > CAYQTW01. Next base: position 2,161 of record CAYQTW010000079.1, on the reverse strand, counting down.
AATTGTCTTTTGTGGTTTAATAAGTATATGTCTGCTCAACGTGAACTTGTCCTGGTAGTAGATGACGAACCTCGCATGACCCGGTTCATCCGTATGAACCTGGAACTGGAGGGATACCGGGTAATAGAAGCCCACGACGGCCTGGAGGCTCTCGACAAGGTGCGCACAAACCTGCCTGCTTTGGTCATTCTCGACGCGATGATGCCCGAACTGGATGGCTTCGAGACGTTGGGGATACTGCGCGAGACCTCCAGTGTTCCGGTGATTATGCTGACCGTCCGGGCCGACGAGGAGGACAAAGTGCGTGGGTTGGAACTGGGAGCCGATGACTATGTGACCAAGCCCTTCAGTACCCGCGAACTCGCCAGCCGGGTCAAGGCGGTGCTGCGTCGCACTAAAAGTCCGATAGCGCAGGCTCAACACATTCTCCGCATTGACGACCGTCTGAGCGTGGACCTGAACAGCCAACACGTCATCGTCGAGGGCCAGCGCATCAAGTTGCGCCCCACCGAATTCCGCTTGCTCTATCACTTGATTGAGAACGCAGGCTGGATAGTGCCCCACGAGACACTGCTGGCCCAGGTCTGGGGCCACGAATACCGCGAGGAGATACACTACTTGCGTCTGTACATTACCTATCTGCGGAAAAAGATCGAGCCTGATCCATCCCATCCCCGCTACATCTTTACCGAACGTGGGGTGGGGTATCGCTTTGTGGACTTTCGCAAGGATGAGGCCCCGTCGGTCTGAAATACCGGTGTTCGGGCCACGGTCATCGTTTCGGCCACCTGAGAACACGGATTTCAAGACAGTAACGGATCAGACTCAATTTCCAGAGTTTATTTCAAAATTCGGTGCATTGATCCGTTGATGTCCTGGAATCCGCGTTCTTGGTGGCCCAAACAATGACCACCGCCGACGTTCGGATAGTTACGAGCTTTTGCCCCCGCAATGTGTGCGGGGGCGTTCTGTTTCTAATGTATTTCTAATGCTCCTCTTGCGTTAATCTAATGGAATTGTGTAATAATATAGACGATCGCAAGATCAAAATCAATTCTAATCTGAGGAGGTGTAGAAATGGCAAACTTGGTGCGTTGGGAGCCTGTCCGTGACTTGGTCAGTCTGCGGGAGGCAATGGATCGGCTTTTTGAAACAAGTTTCGTGCAGCCACGGGTTGGATGGCCAGCCCCGGAGGTGGAATCACTCGCCGTGGACATGTACGAGACTGACGATGCCGTCGTCGTCAAGACCGCTGTTCCGGGGATCAAGCCCGAGGACCTGGATGTCAGCATCGTCGGTGATACCTTGACCATCAGGGGCGAGACCAAGGCCGAGGAAGAAATCAAGAAGGAGAACTATATCCGCCGCGAATGCCGGCGTGGCTCCTTCTGCCGTTCGCTGGTCGTTCCTCTCTCCGTCGTAGCCGACGAGGCCGAGGCGGAATTTGAGAATGGCATTCTGACCCTGACACTGCCCAAGGCCGAAGAGGTCAAGCCCAAGACGATCAAGATCAAGGCTAAAGGCAAGTAATTGAGACGGACACAGGGGAGGATCAAATCCTCCCCAATGTTCTGAAACCAGGAGGTGATAAAGAATGGCTGTTACACATTTGACTCCATGGCGCGAGATGGTAACCTTGCGCGATGCGATGGACCGGCTTTTCCAGGAGAGTTTCATCCGCCCGACACAGAGTTGGGATAGAGACTTGCGGGAACGACCGTTCCAACTTCCACTGGACGTGTACACGACACCGGAGGAAATTGTCGTCGTCGCGGCACTGCCGGGATTGACTCCCGACGAGGTGAGCATTGCCATTGAGGGCGACACCTTGACCATCAAGGGCGAGTTGCGGCCACCGTTGGAGAACGTCGAGTACTTGTTCCAGGAGCGGCCTTACGGCGCGTTCTCCCGCACGCTGACACTGAACGTGCCCGTGGAAACGGACAAGGCCGAGGCGGTCTTTGAGAACGGCGTGCTGACGCTCACTCTGCCCAAGGCCGAGGAAACCAAACCCAAAGTCATCAAGGTCAAGAGCAAATAGCCGGGCAAGCGCATTTACAAGGTTGGGCCGGGTCTCACGACCCGGCCCTGTTTTTTTTTGATCGCTTGATTTGTATCTTCTCAATATCGTGGGGTAGGGGCCGGGCTTGCCCCTGCCCAT